>CANRPR010000012.1 GCA_947632535.1 uncultured Clostridia bacterium
ATTTAAGTACATATAAAGAAACAAAAGAAGATGAATTAACAAGAATTATCAAAAACATAACTGATTTTGATAATATTGATAAAGAAACAATGGTTAGTTTAATTAATAGAATTGAAATAATAGATTCGGAGACTATAAAGATATATTATAAGTTTTCCGAATAAAAAATTTCTATCCCAAATGTAATTGTGCTTGGGATGCAGACGATATTGATAGCATTTTAGATACATTATCTAAAAATCAAATACATATTACTTTTTTTATGGTTGGAGAATGGGTAGATAAATATCCAGAAGCAGTAAAGAAAATCTATGAAGCAGGACACGAAATTGCTAATCATTCAGACACACATCCAAAAGTAAATAGTCTAAGCTATGACGAAAATGTAGAAGAAATAAAAAAGTGTGCTGATAAAATTGAAAAAATAACTGGAAAAAGAACAACTTTATACAGAGGACCATATGGAGAATATAATAATACAGTAGTAAAAGCAGCTATGTCAGAAAATCATATAGCTGTGCAGTGGTCATTAGACACACTAGACTATAATGGTCTAACAGGAGAAGAAATGTGGGCAAGGATAAATGGCAAACTCACAAATGGTAGTATTATCTTAATGCATAATGGAACAAAACATACTGCTGACAGTTTAGATAAGCTAATATACAATATAAAAGAAAAGGGTTTTAACATTGTTACAGTTTCAGAACTAATATACAAAGAAAATTATACGATAGATATTAATGGAACACAAAAATTGGTAAAATAAGTATAATAAAAATAAAATTACACATAATAATATAAGAAAATAACAAGAGAAAGGAATTTGTATACAATGACTTTTATAGGGGTTGTGTCACAAAAGGAAGATTTCTATGATATAGAGCAAAATATAAATAATAATTTGTTGAAAAAAAATAGTTTTATCAATATCAATAGTGAAAATATAGAAAGTATAAAGAATGTAAAATTTGAAACAGTATTAATATTAGATATAAAAAGTGTTAGAGAAAAATTACAATACTTAAAAATTATACTAAAACAATGTCAATATATACTAATTAATACTGATGCAAAGGAAAATTTGAAAGTATTGGAAGATATAAATTCAAATGTTATCACCTTTGGGTTTAATAATAAATCTACTATAACAGCATCAAGCATTGAAGGAGAAAATATCCTTATATGTATTCAAAGGAGTATTTTAAATAAAAACAAGCAAGAAATAGAGCCACAAGAAATAAAAATAAGTGTAAAAAATAAAAATAATATATATAAAATAATGGGAATAATAGGCATTTTAGCGCTATACAGCAAACAAAAAATGGAAAAATTTTATAAAATTTAACATTTTATGTAGACAAAACCAAAAAAAGGTAGTATAATGGAGATATGTGAGAAATTTATTCTAAAATATCTACTCAAAGAATAATATACAATAGATAAGTTAATAAAAGATAAGGGAGGAAAAAATAGTGAATATAAATTATTCAGAGAATAACAATTTAACATTAGTAGGAAAGGTAGTAAGTGAAAAAAAATTTAGTCATGAAATTTATGGTGAAAAATTCTATTTGTTTGATATAGAAATCCCACGATTAAGCGAAATATCAGATATAATACCAGTTACAATTTCAGAAAGACTAATAGACGAAGAAAAATTATCAATAGGAGCAAGAGTATTAATAAAAGGTCAATTCAGATCATACAATAGCTATGAAAACGAAAAGAACAAATTAATATTAACAGTATTTGCAAAGGACATTGTATTTGAAAGTGAATTAAGTGAAGAAGAAAGAGAAGATATTAAAAAACAACAACTATCAAACGAAGTAATTTTAATGGGATATATTTGCAAAAAGCCAGTATATAGACAAACACCATTTGGTAGAGAAATAGCAGACATTTTAATAGCAGTTAATAGAGCATATAATAAATCAGATTATATACCTGCAATAGCTTGGGGAAGAACAGCAAGATTTTGCCAAAACATGGAACCAGGTACAGAAGTAAAAGTAGTAGGTAGAGTTCAATCAAGAAAATATGAAAAGAAACATGAAGACGGAACAGTAGAAAGTAAAACAGCATATGAACTTTCTATAGGAAGCTTAGAAGTAGTAAACGAAAAAGAAAATTCAGAAGAGAGCAAAAAAGCATCTGACGAAGAAACAGCAGTGTAGTCCAAATAGGGACGGTTCTTTTTTGGACATTTAGTTCAATTATGTTTGATTTGATATATAGAATCGCTTTGGATTTAGTAAAATTCAAGGTGATTTTTTTGCGTAAATGCACACAAATTAGGAATAAGACATATTATAATTAGAATAAATTGATGTATAGGAGGAATGAGGCTATGTTTAATGGAGAATATAATGCGGCGCTTAATACGCCAATGGGTACAATTAATGGAAAAATTATATTAAATAGCAGAGGAAATTTAGCAGAAGGTATTATTGAGATAATGGGGATGAGAAATACTTTTAAAGGAATGATGGTAAAACCAAATGTAGCAAAATTTTCAGGAAATTTTAATACACCAATTGGCAACATAGAATATAATGCAATGTGCACGGTTATGAATGATATATTGGAATTATCTGCAAATACTAATAAAGGTAATTTCAAAATACATGGCAAAAGAAAATGCTAATATGCAAAATAATGAATAAAATTAAAAAAATTGGACACCTTATAAATATATATTTGTGAGGTGTTTTAATTTGAAAGAAAATAAAGAAGGTCAAATAAGAGAAGATGCTACTAAATATGGGGAATTCATTTCATCATATTTTAATTGGATAACACTAGAAGAACAGAAGGAAAATGCAAAAAGAATGCAGAAAATGACAAAAAATAATAAAAAAGAAAGAAAATAGAAGAAAAAAAGAGTTAAATAAAAGAAAATATAATAATATTCTTCAAAAATGAAGTTTGAAAAGCGGACTGTATGGGTATATTATTATATAAAAATCAAAGAAAGTCAAAGTCAAAAAAGGAGGATGGCCATATGAGAATGTCAGATGTTATTGAAGAATTTATTAAAGAGTTATTAAAGGAAAATGACGAATATGTGGATATACAAAGAAATGTATTAGCAGAACAGTTTAATTGTGTACCTTCGCAAATTAATTATGTGATACAAACCAGATTTAAGCCATCACAAGGATACTATGTAGAAAGTAAAAGAGGCGGAGGAGGACATATAAGAATAAAAAGGATTAATATATCTAATGAAAATTATCTAATGCATGTTATAACTAGTATGGCTGAAGAAATTACAGCACAAGAGGTTGATATTTATATTAGCAATTTTTTAACATATAATATTATAAATGAAAATGAAGCAAAGTTATTAAAAGTTGCTACAAGTGATAATGTGTTAACTGTTCCGAATGAAATTAAAGATGGGCTTAGGTCAAATATCTTTAAGAACATGTTATTAAATTTAGTTTAAAATCAAACAATCTGTAGGATAAGCAATTATATAATAGTCTTTTAATACTATAAATAATATATAAGGAGGAATTTAGTATGTTGTGTGATAATTGTGGACAGAATGAGGCTAATGTTAAGTATACTCAAATTATAAATGGTGTAAAAAAGGAAATGCACCTTTGTGAAAAATGTAGTGAGGAATTAGGAATAGAGCATTTGGGGGTAAGTGATTTTAATTTTGACATACCAATGGATATGTCTAGCTTTTTTGCAAACTTCTTAGAGGAGGCTCAAAATGATTTCTTACCAAGTATTGGCGAAAAGAAAGAATTGAAATGTAATGAATGTGGAATGACATATGAGGAATTTTTAAATACTGGTAAGTTTGGATGTGGTAATTGCTATAATGTTTTTTCGGAAAAAATAAATCCAATTTTAAAGAATATTCATAATGGAGATAGACATATCGGAAGAAAAGGAATTCCAAGTGCTACAAAAATTAATAATGAGTCGTCATATAAAGATGATTCTAAGGAGAGCGTAGAAGAAAAGTTGCAAAAGGATTTGAAACAAGCTATAAAGGAAGAAAGATATGAAGATGCAGCTAAAATTAGAGATGAAATTAAAAAGATTCAAAAGTAAATAATGAATTATATGAAAGGAGAGAAAATTATGTTGAATTGGTATTTGCAAAGTGGGGAAAAGTCAGATGTAGTAATGAGTACACGAATTAGATTAGCAAGAAATTTGGCGGATTTTCCTTTTGTAGAAAAATGTAATAAAAATCAATTAAGAGATATACAAAAAGAGGTGAAAGAGGTTACACCAAGCATAGGATATGGCTTGAGATATATAGAATTGAAAGATATGGACGACATAACAAAAATGTCTTTAGTGGAAAAACATATAGTAAGTCCAAATTTTGCCATGAATAAGGAACAAATTGGAGCAATTCTAATAAATGACGAAGAAAATATTGCAATAATGGTGAATGAGGAAGATCACTTGAGAATTCAAGTGTTTGGCAGTGGGCTGGAATTGGAAAATTTAATGAATATAGCTATTGAAATTGATGAGAAACTTCAAAAGTTATTAAAATATTCATATAATGAAAAATATGGATTTTTAACGCAATGTCCAACAAATGTGGGAACGGGATTGAGGGCATCAGTTATGGCACATTTACCTGCGTTAACAGAAACCAGAAATATTGGTAAAATTTTGGAAATAATTACAAGTTTCGGAATGAATATTCGAGGCGTATATGGAGAAGGAAGTACAGCTAGAGGCAATATGTATCAGATATCTAACAAGCAATCGTTAGGAATATCAGAAAGCGATATAATTAAAAACTTAAAAGTAATTACGGATAAAGTAATAGAACACGAAAAAATGGCAAGAAAATATCTTCTAAAAAATGCGATAGATACAGAAGATAAGGTGTATAGAGCATTTGGAATTCTTGATAATTGCAAGAAAATAACATCAGAGGAAGCAGAACAATTGATTTCAGATGTTAGGCTCGGTACAGATTTGGGAATTATAAAGGAATTAAATGACACTAAAGTAAATGAATTAGACCTTTATACAAAACCAGCAAATTTGCAAAAGTATTTGGGAAAACAATACAATTCGTATGAGCGTGATATAAAAAGAGCAGAAGTAATTAAACAAATAATTGCAAAATAGTTGATATATCAGCACATTTAGAGAAGCGTCCCAAAATGGACAAAATGTCCAAAAAAGAACCGTCCCCATTTGGACAGAAAAAGGAGGAAATTAAGTAATGATGTATAAATTTACAAATAGTGCACAAAAGGCAATTGAATTTTCGAATGAGATTGCTAATGAGTTCGGACATAATTATATAGGAACAGAGCATCTTTTATATGGATTGGTTAAGGAGGAAACAGGAGTTGCAAGTAAGGTTTTGGCTAATCAGGGTGTTACTCCAGAAAAGGTATGTAATGAAATTGAGGAGCTTATAGGAAAAGAGGAAAATAGGACTGAAGAGGAAACTACAGTTGGTTTTACACCAAGGACTAAAAGGGTAATTGAGAATGCTTTTAGGGAAGCTAAGAAACTTGGTACGGATTATATAGGAACAGAACATTTGCTAATAGGAATTATGCGAGAAGGGGATAGTGTTGCAGTAAGAATTATGTTAGATTTAGATGTAAATCCTCAAAAGTTATATAATGAATTGATTAAGGTTGTTAATGAAGACGAAAGCTCAAATAATGGTAATCAGGAAAGTGGTAAAGTAAATACTAAGAATTTTGGAAGCTATAATTCAACTACTACTTTAAATCAATATGGAACAGATTTGACTAAACAAGTTGTTGAGGGAAAATTGGATCCAATCATAGGAAGAAAGGACGAAATTGAAAGAGTGATACAAATTCTTTCAAGAAGGACAAAAAATAATCCGTGTTTAATTGGAGAACCCGGAGTTGGTAAAACTGCTGTAGTGGAAGGATTAGCACAAAAAATTATTCAAGAGGATGTTCCGGAAATGTTGAAACACAAAAGAGTGGTAACTATAGATGTTTCAAGCATGGTGGCTGGTGCAAAATACAGAGGCGATTTTGAAGAGAGAATAAAGAAATGTTTAAATGAAGTAAAAAAGGCAGGAGATGTAATTTTATTTATAGATGAAATCCATACGATTGTTGGAGCAGGTTCAGCAGAAGGCGCTATTGATGCTGCTAATATATTGAAGCCTCTTTTAGCTAGAGGAGAGATACAATTAATTGGTGCAACAACATTGAATGAGTATAGAAAATATATAGAAAAAGATGCGGCTTTAGAAAGAAGATTTAGCCCAGTAACAGTAAATGAACCAAGTTCTGAAGATACAATACAAATATTGCAAGGAATTAGAGATAAATACGAAGCACATCATAATATTAAAATAACGGATGAAGCAATAAATGCAGCTGTTGAAATGTCTGTTAGGTATATTAACGATAGATTTTTACCAGACAAGGCAATAGATTTGATTGACGAAGCTGCCTCTAGAGTTAAAATGAGAATGTATACTAGACCAGATAACTTAAAGAAATTAGAGGAGCAAATAGAAACTACAAAAAACGAAAAAGAAAATAGTATAAAAGTTCAAGATTTCGAGAAGGCTGCAATGCTAAGAGATAAAGAGAAAAAATTAAAAGAAAAGTTGGAAAAGGAAAAAGAAAAATGGGACAACAAAAACACTAGAAGTGTTACATCTATTGGGGAAGAAGATATTGCAGGAGTAATTTCTAGTTGGACAGGAATTCCAGTACAAAGATTAACACAAGATGAAAATGAAAAGTTAAAAAATTTAGAAGAACTATTGCATAAAAGGGTTATAGGTCAAACAGAAGCTGTGTCAGCCATTGCAAAAGCAATTAGAAGGGGAAGAGTAGGTTTAAAAGATCCTAAAAGACCAATTGGTTCATTTATATTCTTAGGACCTACTGGAGTTGGTAAAACAGAATTATCAAAAGCATTAGCAGAAGTTTTATTTGGTAATGAAGATGCAATGATTAGGATAGATATGTCAGAGTATATGGAATCTCATTCTGTATCTAAATTAATAGGTGCACCTCCAGGATATGTTGGTTTTGACGATGCGGGACAGTTAACAGAGAAGGTTCGTAGGAAACCATATTGTGTTATATTATTTGATGAAATAGAAAAAGCACATCCAGATGTAATGAATATGCTATTACAGATATTAGACGATGGAAGGTTGACAGATGCTCAGGGAAGAACGGTAAGTTTTAAAAATTCAGTTATAATTATGACTTCTAATGTGGGTGCAAGGTTCATTACAGAACAAAAGACTTTGGGATTTTCTAATAGGGAGTCAGGAAAGGAACAAGAAGAAAAACAATATGAAGAAAATAAAAAAGATATTATGTCTGAGCTAAAAAGGCAGTTTAAGCCAGAATTCATAAATCGTATAGACGAAATTATAGTGTTCCATAAATTAAATGATATGGAAATAAACCAAATCATTGATATCATGCTAAAAGAAGTAATAGATAGGCTAAAGGAAAATAATATTGAAATTGAAATAGATACATCTGTAAAAGACCTAATTGCAAAAGCAGGAATTGATAAGGCTTATGGAGCAAGACCACTAAGGCGTACTATACAAAGCCTGTTAGAGGATAAACTCGCTGAAGAAATATTAGATGGCAAACTAAAAAGTGGAGATAAGAAAAAAGTGTTAGTTGAAAATGATAAAATTAAATTGGAATAATTTGCGTTATTTTGTATAATATGTTATAATTTGTAAAAAGTGCAAAAGAAGGTGTAATATGGTAATATTAAAACTAATATATGTAGCTATATTTGTAATTTTTACATTAGTTGTAATAGCAATTATGCAAATTAGAATGTCAGGAATGAAAGTAAAAGATTTTTGGGGATTTATACAGGCCAATGAATTATTAGATAGATTATATGCCTTTTCAAAAAGATGTGATGCTTTAACTCCACAAGAACAAGTAATATTTTTAGGAGAAGCTGAAAAAGTATTTAATGCATTTGACAAAGTACCGAATGCATTGTGGGAAGAGGAGTATCAAAAATATTCTATTGTGCTTGACAAATATAAGGATATACGAGTAAAAAGATGGGTATCAAACTAAAAATATTAACCTAGAACTATTATCTAGGTTAACATTTTTTATATCACACTATAAAAAGGTTTTTAACTGTTCGACATTATTCTCTTGCATTTTTACAAAAGTATTTAAAACATTTCTAATGTCCTCATCTACATCAGGATTATGATTTAGTAGTTTCCTACCTTCAATAATTCCCATTGTAGTTCCTTGAATTAATAAATCTGCGATGTGAGAATTACTCTTATCATTCATGGTATTCATTTGAATACCTGTCCAACTCATTATTTTTGCACCAACATTATTATCGTCTGGAATTTCACCATATTTTTTGTAAATATTATTCAAATTATCTAACACATCACTATATTGATTATATTGAAAGCTAAGATTATCTTTGAAGTTAATGTCTCCAACTTTTTCATAAACATATGAAATTGAATCCATTCCCATCTTTGCACCCTTGTGAACTTCATTTAAAACATTAATATTTGTCTTTTTATCCATAAAAAACTCCTTTCTATGCGTATATAAATTTATTATTTGTAAAATAATAATATTTATACGATTTTTATAAATAATATTTGTGAAAATTGTATTGAAAGTCATTTCTTTTTATGATACCATTTGCAGTGAGATGTTATAATTTTTAATTTAAATTAAAGAAATGAGGAAAAAAATGAAAGAGTTTTTTGCGATATTTAACGAATCATTTACTATGATACTTTATATTACAGTTTGTGTTATACTTATTTTATGGATAGCATATGATATTTTAAATTTAATTATTAAGAGGAAAACATATGATACAGTAGAAGCTGAAGTATGCGAACATGAATTAATACCTAAAAAGAGTGTTGATGATAGCATAACATATCAAACAAAATTAAGATATGTTTATAATAATAAAGTGAATTATTACACAACTAAATGGGCAGCGAATTTTTTTATTCCTAAAATAGGTGCAAAAAGAAAAATATATATAAATAAAAATGATTCGTCAAAGATTTATTATGTAGAAACAAAAATGTTTATTTTCTTTATATTGTTCAGAATAACCTTTTTTATACCATTATTTTACCAAAAATAACATATCAAAATTAATTGACAAAAAGATTTAAAAAATATACAATAATAATAGGTGAAATCAAATGAAAAATAGAAAAATACCATTAAATGTCAAATTAATTATTATAATGTTTATAGTAACTTGCTTAACGATGTTTATAAAGTATTTGGTAGATGCAGGAGTAGAAGCAACAACTATACCAGTAGTGCAAGAAATAGAGCAGTATGCCCCTGTTAATGATAACACGATAAATCTAGAAGAAATAATAGAGCAAAATAGAAATAAATTATCAGAAATAATAGAAACAGAGGAAATGGATTTAGAATATATTACAAAATATGAGAACAATCCAGAATTACCAAAAGGGTTAATACAAGTTAAACAAGAAGGAAGAAATGGAATTCAACAAGCTATTATAAAGAAAACATATGAAAACGGTACATTAATTTCTGAGGAACAAATAGGAAGTAAGGTTACCAAATCTTCAGTAGACAAAATTGTAGAAGTTGGTACGGCTAATTACAAAAGTAACTATAAGGTTAAAGTAGGAGATACATTATATGTTACATCAAGCAGTTTAATCTTAAGAAGAGAGCCAAGCATAGATTCGGAAAATGTGGCTATGCTAAATAAGAATGATTCAGCTAAATTGTTAGCAATATCAGGAGAATGGTATAGAATTGTACATAATAATGAAGTGGGTTGGGTAAACAGTAACTGTATGACATACATAAATCCAAATGAAGAATATCATGAAGAAGATGGAGGTACAGATCAAAAGTCTAAAGCTACATTGCTATCAAAATTAAGCTTCAGCATGAAATTAAATACACCAAGTGGACTAAGTTTAGAACAATTTAAAAAGATTTTTGACAACGAAGAAAAAGATACAAGAGGAGTATTTAAGGATAATGCACAATATTTCTATTACATAGAAAAGCAATACAATATTAATGGAGTCTTTGTTGCAGCAGTTGGAATACATGAAAGTGCATGGGCATCTTCAAAAATTTCAATAAACAAAAACAACTTATTTGGATATGGTGCTTATGATTCTAGTCCATATAGTAGTGCATACAACTTTGCAAACTATTCAGAAAGCATAGATTTATTAGCGCGCGTTTTTGTTAAATATTACTTAAATCCAGCGGGAACAAAAATATATGAAGGTGAAGTTGCATCAGGAAAATACTATAATGGACCAACATTACAAGGAGTAAATACTAGATATGCAACAGACAAAAATTGGGCAAACTCTGTATATAAATGGATGGAGTATTTATATAATAGATTATAAAATAAATTAAGACTAAATGAGATTTGTGTTAAAAATTAACACGAATCTCATTTTTTAAAATTTAGTAATTAAACTTTTTATTTTAATTAGCAGTTACAATTATCACTTTCGCAATTATCATTACATTCGTCTTCACAAACGCGGCATTCATCTTTTATATAGCAATCACATTTATCCATTTGAACACCTTTTAGGCAGTCTCCAGAATGACTACATTTTGCGCAAACTTTTACATGTTTTACAGTATTTACCCATATCTCTATTTCATAATGTCTATTAGGACAAAGTGGTCCAAAAACAAACTCTCCATCCTTATCTGTGAAAGTATGAGAAACAGGCTTTCTTACCTCTTTACCGCATTCCATAGATATCTCTACAAGTTTTACAACTGCATCAACAACTGGCTCTTTATAGCAATCCTTAATTACACCATATATAACATTACGATTATCTTCTGGTAAAACTATATCTAAATCAAATTGCTTTCCTGCTTCAATAGCTCCATCAACCTTAACTACTGGACAAGCTGGTTTTTCATATTCCATAATAAAATTCATTCCTTTCAATATATTGCAGTATTATGTCGAAAAATAATACTTAATATATAATATTGAAAAAGTATTAAAAATGTGAACAAGGATATTGAAAAAATAGCAATATTATGGTATAACATAGCATATGTACAAATATGAAAGGATGAGAGAATAAAATGAAGAAAAAAATTGATAAAACAAAGCTTTTTGGAAAAATAATGGCAGCAATTCTTGTAATCATAATGGTAGTTGCTGCTGGAGGAACGCTAATATATTATTTAGTAGCAGGTTAATACAAAAGAAAAGGTGTGAATATAATGGATAAAATGAATGTGTCAATCAACGAAGTATTTCAAAAAAATATTATAGAGTATGTACAAAACTTATATAATAATCCTCTTAGCTTTATTATAACGCTTATAGATATTTCAATAGTAATATTTTTAGTTGTAAAATTAATAAAAATATCAAAGGGTTCAAGGGCTTGGCAACTACTAAAAGGAATAGTATTATTAGTTCTTGCAACTGCAATAAGTGGATTTTTACAGCTAAAAATTTTAAACTATATTTTGAGCTCTGTTATGACATGGGGAGTTTTTGCATTAATTGTTATTTTTCAACCAGAATTAAGGAGAGCTTTAGAACAATTGGGAACTAACAAATTCACAAAATTTTTTGGTATAGATAAAAGCATAGCAGCAAAAACTAAAGAAGATATATACAAGATTGTAATAGCAACCACAGAACTTGCTCAATCAAAAACTGGTGCGTTAATTGCTATAGAAAGGGATATACAGATAAAAGATATCATTTCAACTGGGGTAGAAATGAATGCAGAAGTATCACCACAGTTATTAGTAAATATATTTGTACCCAAAACGCCATTGCACGATGGTGCAGTAATAATAAGCAATAACAAAATCGCAGCAGCAGCCTGTATGTTGCCTTTAGCTAATGATAATGACATTGCAAAAGAATTAGGTACAAGGCATAGAGCAGCAATAGGATTATCAAAAGAATCAGATGCAATTGTAGTTGTTGTATCAGAAGAAACAGGAAAAATATCTATTGCTAAAGATGGAACATTAATAGCAGATGTAAAAGAAGATGCTTTAAAGAAAATACTAATCAAAAATGTAATTACAAAAAGATTCATAGACGAAAATAAGGATAAAAAAGATAGATTTGAAAAATTGAAAATGACCTTAAAAAACAAAAATAAGCAAGGGGGAAATATATGATAACCTTAGAAGATGTGAAAAACAATGAAGAAGTAAAAGCATTAATAGAGGCGACTCGGAAGGCAATTACAAGTACTAGGTTATACAGAACATACAAATAGGCATATATCTATTGTTTCAAATAGAGCAGCTAAGATATTAGAAACATTTGATTATCCAGAAGAAACAATAGAGTTAGCTAAGATTGCAGGTTATCTACATGATATAGGAAATTGTGTAAATAGAGAAGATCATGCACATTCAGGAGCATTGTTAGCATATGACATATTGAAGGATATGGGCATGGAAGCCACTCAAAGAACGGAAATAATGATGGCAATTGGAAATCATGACGAAGGTAGTGGGACAGCAGTAAGTGATATATCAGCTGCACTCATATTGGCAGATAAATCTGATGTTCATAGAGATAGAGTGCTAAATAAAAATATATCTACATTTGGTATACATGATAGAGTAAATTATGCTGCAACAGATACAAAATTAGATATTAACAAACAAAAAAGACTTGTAACATTAAGTATTAATATAGATACAACAATTTGCCCGGTACTAGATTATTTCGAAATATTTATGGACAGGACAATGATGAGCAAATACGCGGCTAAGTATTTGAATGTATGGTTTGAATTGGTAATTAATGGAACAAAATTGTTATAAATAAGATTAGGAGGAAATAAAATTGAAAACACAACTATTAAAAAGAATTTTAATTATTTTAATAATTATCGCAATTACTTTAATTGCTTTTGCGGGGGCATATGTAAAGGATAAAAATACTACTAGAAATATTGTAAAAGATAATATATATGGAATGAGTTTGAAACAATATCGTGCAATTACTCTAATTCCTAATTATGGGACAGAAGAAGTATATTATAACTCAGAAGGAGCAAAAGTAGAAGATTCAAGTGATGCATTAGACGATGAGGGCAACTTAAAAGAAGGATATACGAAAAATGATGAAAGTATTAATAAGAAAGAAGTTTTAACTACTGAGAATTATGAAAAAATGAAGGAAATTATTGAAGAAAGATTAGAAAGATTATCAGTAGAGGAATATAATGTAAGATTAGATAAAAACACAGGAAAAATTGCTATTGATCTACCAGAAAACTCTTCAACGGATGAGGTAGTATCTTATTTAACATATATGGGAGAATTTAAAATAATTGATTCAGAAAGTAGAGAAGTTTTAATAGGTAGTGATTTAATAAAAAATGTTAAAGTTATGTATGGTCAAGAAACAGCTGGAACAACAATATATTTAAATGTAGAGCTAAATGAAGAGGGAAAAGAAAAGTATAAAGAAATAACTAGTAAATATGTAAAAATTGAAGATAATAATGACGAAGAAGATAGTGAGCAAACCACAGAAAGTACAGAAAATGAAGAGGAAAATAGTGAGCAGGAAGAAAATAAAGAAAAATTAGTAACTATACAAATAGAAGGACAAGCATTATTAAGCACATCTTTTGAAAAACCAGTTGAAAATGGAATTGTAACTATTTCTTTGGGAACAGCTACAACAAATTCAGCAGTATCACAATATTTAGCACAAGCAAATGCAATAGCTACAATAATTGGTGGTGGAGAAAGTAAAATAGAATATACAATATCAGAGAATATGGCTATTTCACCAATAATCAGTACAAATACTATAATAGCTATAATAATTGCAACAATAGTAATAGTTGCATTAGGATTAATTTTATTAATTATAAAATATAAGGCAAATGGAGTATATAGTGCAATATCATATATAGGATCAGTATCACTACTTTATATCTTAATAAAAAATACTAATGTAGCAATTTCAATAGAGTCAATAATTTCAGTATATGCAATATTAATTGCAAACTATGTATTCATAACATGTTTATTGAATAAATTAAATAAAGGCATGAATATTAACAATGCAATGGTTGAAGTTCTATTACAAAAATTAAACATTATAATTCCAATAATTGTTATAGGTATAGTGTTTACATTTATTGAATGGTTACCAATATATAGTGTTGGTATGACTCTATTCTGGGGAGTTATAGATTTAATATTATCAAATTATTTGTTTACTAAAAATCTACTAATAGAACAAAGTTCAAAGGAATAGGAGGGTAACCATGAAAGTTTTTAAGAATAAATTAATATATATAATAAGCATGGTCATAATTGTTATTGGAGTAATATGCACAGCATTATGGAGATTTAATTATGGAATAAATTATGCAGATGGAAAAAGAATAACTATATACATAGGAAAAGAATATAATATGGACGATATTAAACAGCTTATAAAGGATAATTTGGGAAATCAAGCTGGAATATATCAAGAAGTAGAAACATTCAAAGATACAGTTTCTGTAAGAGTAAAAGAAATTACAGACGAACAGGTTGATGCATTAAATGCAGCAGTAAAGGAAAAATATGAATTAACTGACGAAACAGTAGTATCATATTCTGGAGTGCCACATGAACGCTTAAAAGATATAGTAAAACCATATATATTTCCATTAGCTATTTGTACAATAGCAGTATGGTTTGTTATGGCAGTAGCTTTATTTGCTGTAAAAGCTGAAAATATAGTTTTAAAATTAATTATGGCATTTGCTAATCTAGTGTTAGCAGAAGCGGTTTATGTAAGTATTTTTGCTATAACAAGAATACCTGTAAATGAATTTTTTATTATAGGAATTTTAGCAGTATACATTTTAACTATCGTATGTAGCTTCAAAGTAGATGTAGAGATAGGAAAAGACAAAAAATCTAAAAAGAAATAGAAGGGAATGAAAATTATGGCAGTAACAATGGAAAAGCTAGTGGCTTTATGCAAAAATAGAGGATATATTTATTCGGGTTCAGAGATATATGGCGGCTTAGCAAATACATGGGATTATGGTCCATTAGGAGTGGAATTAAAAAATAATATAAAGAATATGTGGAGAAAAAAATTTATCCGGAGAAAATCCATACAATGTAGGTATAGACTGTGCAATATTAATGAATCCTGAAACATGGGTTGCATCAGGACACTTAGCTGGATTTTCAGACCCATTGATAGATTGTAAAGAGTGCAAAACAAGACATAGAGCAGATAAGTTAATAGAAGAATGGATGCATGAACATAATTGTGAAGAAATTGTTGATGGATGGCCAGATGAGAAAATGATTACATATATGAAAGAACATCACATTGCATGTCCAAACTGTGGTAAGGAGAATTTTACAGGAATTAGAAAATTTAATTTGATGTTTAAAACTTTTCAAGGCGTAACAGAAGATTCAACAGCTCAAATTTATTTAAGACCAGAAACAGCACAAGGAATATTTGTTAATTTCAAAAATGTATTAAGGACTACTAGAAAAAAGCTTCCAATGGGAATTGCACAAATAGGAAAAGCATTCAGAAATGAAATAACACCGGGAAATTTCATTTTCAGAACTCGCGAGTTTGAACAAATGGAATTAGAATTTTTCTGCAAACCGGGAACAGATTTAGAATGGCATCAATATTGGAAAGATTTTTGTAAAAAATGGTTATTAGATTTAGGCATAAAAGAAGAAAATATCAGACTAAGAGACCATTCAGCTGAGGAATTAGTATTCTATAGTGCTGCTACAACAGATATAGAATTTGCATTCCCATTTGGATGGGGAGAATTATGGGGAATTGCAGATAGAACTGACTATGATTTAAAACAACATATGAATCATTCAAAACAGGACTTAACATATTTAGATCCAGAAACAAATGAAAAATTTGTGCCATATTGCATAGAACCATCACTTGGAGCAGATAGAGTATTGTTAGCATTTTTATGTAATGCATATGATGAAGAAGAAATTGCAGAGGGAGATGTAAGAACAGTATTACATTTACATCCTGCACTAGCACCATATAAAGTTGCAATACTTCCGTTATCAAAAAAATTATCAGAAAAAGCAGAAGAAATATATGCAATGCTATCAAAGAAATTTATGTGTGATTATGACGAATCAGGAAGTATAGGAAAAAGGTACAGAAGGCAAGACGAAATTGGAACTCCATACTGCATAACCGTTGATTTTGACACATTGGAAGATAATGCAGTTACAATAAGAGATAGAGATACCATGAAACAAGTGCGTATGCCAATATCAGAATTGGCCAATTGGGGACGGTTCTTTTTTGGACATTTAGTCCAATTAGGGACGCTTCTATAAATCTAGCAAAATACTAATGGACTAAACGCCACAAAAAAGAACCGTTAGGGTGCTAGGGTATGCGCAAAGAAGAACGAAAGGAATTCTGGAAATGGAAGATGTAAAAGGAGAATCTTATGGAAAACAAAGCAGTTATAATTAACAAGTATGATAATGTCCAAAAGTACATTAAGAGAATTAGAGAAGAATATGGCAATGATAAAAATAATCTATATGATTATAAAACCTTAGATCCAATTGTTCTGAATTTGCAAAGAGCATGTGAAGCTACAATAGATATTGCGATGTATATTATTTCAACAAGGAAATTTAGGATACCACAAACTAAAAAAGATGCATTTGTTATACTGGAAGAAAATGCAGTAATATCAAAGGAATTAAGCACTAAAATGCAGAATATGGTCGGATTTAGAAATATTGCAGTACATGAATATAAACAAATTGACGAAGATATTGTGGCAAGTGTAATAGAGAACAATTTAGATGATTTACTAATATTTTGTAAAACTATATTAAATATGCAAAGGTAAAAATTTGCATATTTTTTTGTTGTGTGCGACAAAAAACATAATATATCTTGACAATAATTACAGGAACATAGTATTATAAATTAAATACAATACTTTATAAAATGTCTAAGGAGAAGCGTCCCTAATTGGACAAAATGTCCAAAAAAGAACCGTCCCTATTTGGACATGAAAAAGGGGGAAGAATATGGAAAGCATATTAAAGGTAACAAATTTGAGCAAAGTTTATACTGAAAAGACTATTAAGACTGTTGCAGTGGACAATGTTTCTTTTGAAGTTGGAAAAGGGGAGTTTGTTGCAATAGTAGGTGCAAGTGGAAGTGGAAAGTCAACTTTACTACATATGGTAGGTGGAGTGGATACTCCTACTTCTGGAACAGTGGAAGTAAAGAATGTAAATATTTATAATTTGAATGAGTCAAAGCAAGCAGAATTTAGGAGAAAGGAAGTTGCCTTGATTTATCAATTTTATAATTTGATTCCTGTATTAAATGTGGAAGAAAATATGAGCTTACCTATAAAGTTAGATGGAAAAAAGGTTGATAAACAAGAGCTAGAGCAAATGATACAAAATTTGGGATTGGTGGAAAGGAGAAAAAATTTGCCAAGCGAACTATCAGGTGGACAGCAACAAAGAGTGGCAATAGGAAGAAGCTTATTACAAAAGCCATCAATATTACTTGCAGACGAGCCTACAGGAAATTTGGATAGTGAAAATTCAAAAGAGATTATAGAATTATTAAAAAAAGCAAATAAGGATTATAATCAAACCATAATACTTGTAACGCATGACGAAAAAATTGCAAATCAGGCAGATAGAATAATTACAATAGCCGATGGAAAAATTATAAAGGATGAAAGGTTAAATTAGGTAATGTAATTATGAAAGTAATCAATAGTTTGGCTTTTAAATATGTACTAAAAAATAAAAAGAAGTCATTATCCATTATTCTTGGCATTATGGTAGTTACTATATTAGTAGTAACAGCTATTACATTTCTTTCTAGTTATCAACAATATCTGGCTGAAAGTATTAGAAATAAGAAGAATTGGGAAATATCTATAAAAAATATTCCATATGCAGATACATATAAAATAATGGAAAATAAGAACATAAAAGAGATGTCTATCACAAGAAAAATAGGTACTGCACGGTGAAAATATAGCTGCTGATAATAAGGATAATGTGAGTGTAACTGTATATGAGTTAGACAAAAATGCATTAAAGAACAGTAAATTATCAATAATTGAAGGAAGATTACCAGAAACATCAAAAGAATTAGTTATAAGTGAAGCTAGAAAGAATTTTCTAAGTACAGATAGCTTAATTGAACCATCTGTTGGAGATACAATTAATTTGACACTAAATGGTAAGATAAAGCAATATACGATAGTAGGAAGAATTGAAAATTCAGACTTGGATAATATAACATTGAAACAAATCACACTAGGGGCGATTTCTTGCTTAGATATATCAGACATAAAAAATGATACAATAGTAGATGTAGATGTACTTGTAAAAAATATTCAAAATGTATATAAAACTGGTAAAAGTTTAGAAGATGCTATTGGTATAAATAAAGCTGTTGAAGAACCAAAATTGTCAGACGAAGAAATATTACAAAATGCGCTTAATGGAGTGCAAGTAGTTAATGTTAAGCCAAATATATCATACAATGGAGAATTATTAAATTATGAATGTGTGTTTGAAGCAAATAGTCAATTTGGAAAAAATATATTAACAGTTGGAATTTTTATAGTTGCAGTTCTAATGGCTGTTAGTGTAATAATGATTAGATCAACCTTCAACCTATCATACGCAGACAGAATAAAAGAATTAGGAATCTTATCGTCAATAGGAATGGATAAAAAGCAAAAAAATAAGTTGATAGCTACTGAAACACGAATTCTCACATTTATTGCAATAGTATTTGGTGTAGTATTAGCACTTTTCTTGGATTATGTGGGAATTAAAGTTATAAATAGTATAATTCAGCAAATAAAAATTAGTCAGCTTCTTGAAGTAAAAGATGGAGTACAATTATTAATGAAAGTGCCAATTGCAATGATAATACTATCAATTATAATAGTATGTATAATTGTAAAAATTGCAAGTAAGTTATCAATAAAAAGGATAAATAAAATAAGTCCAATAGAAGCTATTAGAAATAGCGCAAAAATAAATATTGCAAAAGAAGTTAAAGAACCTAAATTGATAGAAATGCTATTTAAAGAAGAAGGAGTTTTAGCATATAAAAACATAAAAAGAGACAAATCGAAACATAATACTGTGATTTTTTCATTAATGATTAGTTTAATATTATTTTTGAGTGTAAGTGGTCTAATAACTAATTTGGAGCCAAAAGTAAGTTCGACTGATGCTAATATGTATAGTGATTATATTATAAGGATAACTCCAAAAGAAGAGGATGGATTAATAAATACTCAAAAAGTAGAAAATGTTATAAAATACTTAAAACAAAATAACTTGGTGGATGATTGCTATGCTACAATGGAACCATTTTATGGAAATATGACAGAATTAAAAAACAGTCAAATTTCAGAGACGGCAAAAGAATTAATAAATTCAGGATTAATGCAAGCTACATTCACAGCCAATGGAGATATTATGCTTAATATAACAAACTATTGGTTTGTGGGTGATGCATATAATGAAATTTTGCGTAGGGCAGGAGTTACACAATTAAAGGAAAATGAAGTGATTATTTCAAGTTCTATAACAGAAAAGACAAAATTTGGAGATAGAATTGATATTACTAATTTAAAAGTTGGAGATACATACACTGTAAGTGGCATGGAATATTTAGACATTCCTGAACAAACTTTTAAGATTGTTGGAATTGTAGAGGACTTTGCACCATATGTAAGTAGTACATTTGAAAATGGAGTAGATATAAAACAAGTTATTAACCCAGAAACTGCTATAGAGTTAGTAAAAAAATGCAGTTATCCATCAAATGTAAGTATATATATAAAAACAGATGCGCGGAAAAGCAGTAAAACTAAGCAACAATCTTGAACAGATAAAACAAATTTATGGAGAAGATATTTTAGTAACAGCTACTAATGCTGTGCCTTTAGATATAACTGGAGTAAGTAGTATATCAGCAATTAGTGAAAAAAATCCAGTTGGAATAGATACACATAAGATTTCGGCAACAAATGAAATCAAAGTATTAAAAGTCTTGTTGTATTCTTTTATTGCCATGGCAGCGGTTATATGCATTATAAATATATTTAATGCAATTTCTGCTAGTGTGCATTTGAGAAAAAGAGAATTTGCAACATTAAAATCAATAGGAATGAGTAATGGAAAAATTAGTAAAATGCTATTATTAGAGGCAACTTTCTATTGGATAATTGCAAGTGTTATTCGGTGTTGTACTTAGTTTAGCGATATTATATATTATGTATTTAAATATGACTAATGCAAAAATATACTTATTCCAAATACCATGGCAAATGATATTTGGAGCGGTTGTAATTATGTATATTCTTACAATTTTAGTAATGTTATATGCAAGAGCGGATATAAAAAATAATAATATTATAAGTGATATACGAGACGAAAATATATAAACAGTTAAAGTTGGGGAAATTGGGGACGGTTCTTTTTTGGACAAAATGTCCAAAAAAGAACCGTCCCCAATTGGTCATCTACTATATTTCCATTTGGCTTCCTAAAAAGCCAGCAGCTGATTGAACAACCTTTAATTCTGTTTCACCCATTTTTGTATTTGCATCCTTTGATAAAAGTACTACACTTCCAATAACATCTCCTTGTGAAATTATTGGATATACAACTTGTGAATTATATTTTCTATCTTGATTTGCATTTTTCGTAACAGGTATAGATACCTCATTATTATCTCTACTTGTATAAACTTCTTTATCTTCTAGTAGTTGCTCTAATTCTTTGCTCAAGTCTTGTTCTAAAAATTCTTTTTTAGAGGCTCCAGATACAGCAATAACACTATCTTTATCAGTTATGCAAGCAATATGACCTGTTGTTTTAGCTAAAGTTTCTGCATATCCTGTTGCAAATTCGGAAAGTTCTCCTATAGGGGAATATTTTTTTAAAATAACTTCTCCTTCTTTGTCAGTGAATATTTCAAGTGGGTCTCCTTCTTTTATTCTTAGAGTTTTTCTTATTTCTTTTGGAATTACAATTCTACCCAAATCGTCAATTCTTCTTACTACTCCAGTTGCTTTCAATTTAAAACCTCCTTTTTTAATGTCTTTGAAAATATTATCTGTATTTTTTTATTTTTTATACATAAATTTGACAAAAATTTTTTATACAATAGTTAAATTTTGCCAAAAGTACTTGCAACAAAAAATAAATCATGTTATAATAGGAATGTTTGAAAAAAGCGAGAAGCTTTTTCCTTACTCATATGAAAATATGGGTTATATATCCATAAGGAGGTGAAAAATAATGAATAAATACGAAAGTGTAATCATTATTAATCCATCTGTAGATGAAGAAGGAGTTAAAAACCTAATTACAAAATTTACAGATTTAATTAATACTGATGGTAAAGTAGAAAAAGTTACTGAACTAGGCAAAAAGAAATTAGCTTATGAAGTAAAGAAAAATAAGGAAGCTTATTATGTGGTTATCAATTTTGAAGCAAAACCAACATTAATAGCAGAATTAGAAAGAAATTACAGAATTACTGATGATGTTATAAAATTCATAGTAATAAAAGAAGAAGAATAATTAAAATGGGGGCTTTCAATAAAAATTGAAAGGTAGGTAATAGTATGAATAAAGTAATTTTAATGGGAAGATTAACAAGAGATCCAGAAGTAAGATATACACAAAGTAATAATACATTAGTAGCTAGTTTTTCATTAGCAGTTAATAGAAGATTTGTAAGACAAGGAGAAGAAAGACAAGCTGATTTTATTAATATCGTTGCTTGGAGTAAGTTAGGAGAATTCTGTAGTAAATATTTTAAAAAAGGTCAACAAGTGGGAGTAATCGGAAGGATACAAACAAGAACTTGGGATGACGAGCAAGGACAAAAACATTATGTAACAGAAGTTGTTGCAGAAGAAGCATATTTTGCAGATAGTAAAAGAGAGGGAGATGCAGCAAACTTTGAAAATACTTTTGGAAGTTCTATTCCAACAAGTTCTGATTTCGAGATGTCTTCTAGTGATGACCTACCATTTTAAAAAAGGGAGGAAATAAAAATGGCAGACAAAAAGCAAAATAGAAGAAATAACAACAGAAATAATAATATGGATGAGGATTACAATCCAAAGTTTAGAAAAATGAGAAAAAAAGTATGTGCATTATGTAGTGATCCAAACCTAGTTTTAGATTACAAAAATGCAGACCAGTTAAGAAAATTTGTTAATGAAAAAGGTAAAATATTACCAAGAAGAGCAACTGGTGCATGTGCTAAACATCAAAGAGATATTACTGTTGCAGTAAAAAGAGCTAGACACATAGCAGTTTTACCATATTCTGAGAATTAGTAAAAATAATATATTGTTTTAAAAGAAACTTGAAGTAAAGCATGAAACCATGCATCACTTTAAGTTTCTTTTATTATGTAAGCCGCCTATAGTATTCAAACTAAAAATGACAATAACATGTTTAAATGTATAACAAATAGTAAATACTATTTATATAATTAAAAAGAGGGTGAAACTATGAAGTTAGGAATTGCTTTGTCAGGCGGAGGAATACGAGGAATTGCACATGCAGGAGTACTAAAAGCATTAGAAGAGAGTAATATAAAAGTGGATATTATAGGAGGAACGAGTGCTGGAAGTCTAATTGCAACATTATATGCAATGGGGTATTCACCTTACTATATTTACATACTATTTAAAAGATATGCAAAAGAATTAGTGGCTATTTCAAGTACACCAATTTTATCTGGTGTAAAAAACTTTATGATGAACAAAAAAGTGTCTTTACGAGGACTAAAAACAGGAAAAGGTCTTGAAGAAATTTATAATCAAATAGCAAATAAAAAAGGAATAAAAACAATAAATCAAATAAAAATGCCATTAGTAATTCCATCAGTAGATATTATGAATTCAAGGAAATATATATTTACAAATAAAATTCCCAAAGGGATAAAAAATGAAGAACAATATATAACAGATATTACTGTTGGAAAAGCTGTAAGAGCAAGCAGTAGCTTTCCTGCTGTATTTATGCCATGTCAGTGGCAAAATCATGCATTTATGGATGGAGGAGTTTTAGATAACATTCCAGTATATGAAGTAAGAAAGCAGGGAGCAGATAAAGTATTAGCAGTTACTTTTGATGCAGACACAATAAATGAAGAAAGCAATATGATGGATATAGTAATGAAAACCATTGACATAATGGGGGCTAAAATATCGGAAGAAAGCTTAGAAAATAGTGACTATATTATAAAAGTTTACACAGATAAAGTTGGCCTGCTAGATACTCAAAAGTTAGATAAATGTTATAAGTACGGATATGATGCAGTAATAAATAATATTGATAAAATACGAAAAGCTATATATGAATAAAAAGCCCAAAAAGTATTGCTAATTATTGCTACTAAGAGTATAATAGTATAAATAAATTCATTTTGGAGGGAACACACATATGCTTTTAGGGTTGGCAGGAGTAACAGGAATAGGAAAATCATATTATAAAGATAAAATTGTTGAAAAACTGAACTTTGACAAGATAAAAATTATAACTACCAGACCAATACGACAAGGAGAAAAAAATAATGAAGATAAAATATTTGTAACTCCTGAAGAACTAAATGAATTAAGAAATAGTAAAAAAATAGCATATGAATTTAATATGCTAGGAAACACATATGCGTACACTTATGAAGCAATGTCGGCTAAGAAAAATACTGTGTTTGAAGTACATTATAGTACAATAGCAGATTTAAAGGCAGTGTGTCCTAATTTATGTACAATTTATATATTACCAAGAGATGTTAATATAGCGAAAGAAAAAACTAAGCAGAGAAACTTAAAACCTGAAGTAGAAAAATCCAGATTATTAGAAATAGACGAACACTACAATAGAATAATGAATGATAATAATTTAAGAAGCATGTTTGATTATATTGTATATAATGATTACAATAAACAATCAGAAAATGAAATTATCAACTTAGTAAGAACATTACTGAAATGAGGTATAAATATGAAAAAAATGTATTTTACACTAGACGAAGACTTTGAAAAAATTATAAAAGAAGCAGTAAAAGATAAAGAAATTATAGACCTAAAACAAATATCAACTGGATGGACTAATATTGTTTACGAAGTATCAACAAATGATGGAAATTACTTTTTTAGATTTCCTAGAGATGAATTTTGGAGTAGAACAATTGTAAAGGATTATGAATTTGCAAAATATATTTATGGAAAAACAGATTTTAATACATCAAAACTAGAATTACTTTATAATGATGGCAGACCATTTAGCGTACATAAAAAAGTAGAAGGAACAGTTTTAGCAGACAGAATAAATGATTTAACAGAAGAAGAAATTAAAACTGTATCTGCAGATATATCAAAATTCATGTTTCAACTACATAATTTAGAATATACTAAAAATAAAATTTTTAATACAAAAAACATAGGAGTAAATTTAATTGATTTTCTAAACGAATTATTAAATGTCCATGTTTCAAAAAGAGATAAAGAATTTTGGAATTATGAGGAACTTATGAATGAGCAAAACAATTGCCTAGTACATGGTGATTTGAATTCAAGCAATATTATAATTGACGAAAATGCACACGTCGCAGCTGTAATAGATTTTGGATTTGGTGGATTTTCAAATAAATACTTAGATATAGCTCGTATAGTGGGAAGAGAATGTCCAGAGAAATTTAAAAATGAAGTTATAAAAAACTATGAAGAACTTTCAAACAATAAATTGAATCATAATGAGATTTCTAATAAGGTAAATACATGGACAAACATAGATAATGCATATATAAATTACATGAAAGAAATTGGAATATATTAGAAACGGGACTTGATATTTCTTCACTTTTATGGTATTATAATTAAATATAAAAAGTAGGAGAGAGTTATGATAGACATCATTATAGATACATTAATAGATGGCATAAAGTTGTTGCCATTTTTATTAATTACATATTTAATTTTAGAATATTTAGAGCATAAAACTAGCAATAAATCAAAAGAACTAATTAAAAAATCGGGTAAGGTTGGTCCATTATTTGGTGGTGCTTTAGGAATATTACCACAATGTGGCTTTTCAGCAGCAGCAGCTAGTTTATATGCAGCAAAAGTAATTACAATGGGAACATTAATTGCAGTATTTTTGTCTACATCTGACGAAATGTTACCAATACTAATTTCAGAAGCGGTACCTATAGACACAATAATAAAAATATTGTTAATAAAGTTCGCTATAGGCGTATTTTGGGGATTTGTAATAGACATTACAGCAAGAATTGTGAAAAAAAATCAAAAAACAGAAAATAAAACAGAAGAAATAAAAGAATTGTGTGAACATGAGCATTGCCATTGTGAAGAAAATGGAATATTGACGGCTGCAATTAAACATACTTTAAATATATTTTTATTTATAATTGTTATAACATTAATATTTAATATTCTAATATATTATATAGGAGAAGAAAATATATCAAGTGCAATTATAAATAGACCAGTAATTGGACCTATAATAGCATCTTTAGTGGGGTTAATACCAAATTGTGCTGCATCTGTAATTTTAACTAACTTATACTTAACAGGTGTAATTAGTATGGGAGCAATGATTGCAGGATTATTAACAGGAGCAGGAACAGGAATCTTAATTTTGTTTAAAGTAAATAAAAATTTAAAAGAAAACTTATCAATCTTAGGAATAGTATATGTTTTAGGGGTTATCTCAGGAATAATACTACAATTAATAAAAATAGCATAAAAGAATTAGAGAATATTATACAATATTCTCTAATTCTTTTATATCAAACATAATCTATATACCGCAATATTTCCTTAGCTTTTAATATATCTTCGTCAGTAGCAGGGGGAACATTATCTAGTTCATAAGTAGCATTCAATGCTTCCCATTTGCTCTTACCAAGGGTATGATATTTTAATAATTCAATATTCTTCACAGTTTTTAAAGAACTTATAAAATCTTTTAATTGCATTAAATCATATTTATCGTCTGTTATTGTGGGAATAATAACCTGCCTAATCCATATATCTTTATTATTATCACTTAAATATTTCGCAAATTCTAATTCAAGTTTATTTGAAAAGCCAACCAAAGCCTTACATTTTTCGTCATTTATATGCTTTATATCTAATAAAAATAAATCAGTAAGAGAAATTAACTCCTTCATATCATTTGTTATAGCGACCATACCAGAAGTATCAATAGCGGTGGGAATATTTAAAGCCTTTAATTTCTTAAATAAAGTAATAAGAAAACTTGCTTGTAATAAAGGTTCTCCACCAGTTACTGTAACTCCGCCACCAGAAGGAAGAATATAATTTTTATACTTGTCTATTTTCTTTACGACCTCGTCAACATGATATAAATTACCAGCGTGAATTTCCCAAGAGTCTCTGTTTTGACAATATTTGCACTTTAATGAACACCCTTGCATAAAAATAACAAAGCGTATGCCCGGTCCGTCAACAGTACCAAAAGATTCAAAAGAATGAATCCTGCCATATTGTGATTTATCTAAAATTGAATTTTCCATACAATTGTCTCCATTCATTAATTAAGTTTTTCCTCTGCTAAAACAAGCAGAGGAAAGTGTAGGTTATATTCTATCTTGAATTGTCCTGTTAATTACATCTAACTGTTGCTCTCTTGTTAACTTTGTGAAATGAACAGCATATCCAGATACACGAATAGTAAGCTGAGGATATTTTTCTGGATGCTCCATAGCATCTTCTAGTAAAGATCTATCAAAAACATTTACATTAATATGGTATCCTGTTTGTTTAAAAAATCCATCTAACATACTAACTAAATTAGAGATACGAGCTTCATCAGATTTTCCGAGTGCTGTAGGTGTAATTGCAAAAGTATATGAAATACCATCTTGTGCATATTCAAAAGGAAGTTTTGCAATTGAATTTAATACTGCAAGAGAACCCTCTGAATCTCTACCGTGTAGTGGATTTGCTCCTGGACCAAATGGGAAACCAGCGCGTCTGCCATCAGGTGTGTTTCCAGTAGCCTTTCCATAAACAACATTTGAAGTTATTGTTAATATAGACAAAGTAGGCTTAGAATTTCTATAAGTTTGATGCTTTTCAAGCTTTAACATAAACCTTTTAACCAAATCTATAGCAATTTCGTCAACTCTATCATCATCATTTCCATATTTAGGGAAATCTCCTTCAATTTCATAATCTACAGCTAAACCTGTAGCATCACGAATAACTTTTACTTTTGCGTATTTTATAGCAGATAAAGAGTCAGTAACAACAGATAAACCAGCAATTCCACATGCCATTGTTCGAATAACCTCTCTGTCATGCAAAGCCATTTCCAAAGCTTCATAAGAATATTTGTCATGCATATAGTGGATTGCATTTAAAGCTTTCATATAAATTGTCGCAACATAATCCATCATATTATCAAATTTTGACATTACTTCATTATAATCTAAATATTCAGAGGTAATAGGCTCAAATTTTGGAGTAATTTGTTTGCCACTAAGTTCGTCTCTACCGCCATTAATAGCATAAAGTAAAGTTTTTGCTAGATTTGCTCTTGCACCAAAAAATTGCATTTGTTTACCAATTTTCATTGGCGAAACACAACAAGCAATTCCATAATCATCTCCTAAAGTAGCTCTCATTAAGTCGTCATTTTCATATTGAATAGAAGAAGTTTTTATAGATAATTCAGTAGTGAACCTTTTAAAACCTTCAGGAAGTCTAGTTGACCAAAGTACAGTCAAATTTGGTTCTGGAGCAGGACCCAAAGTTGTTAAAGTATGCAAAGTTCTAAAAGAGTTTTTTGTTACAAGTGTTCTGCCGTCAAGTCCCATACCACCAATACTTTCTGTTACCCAAACAGGATCACCACTAAATAATTCATTATATTCTGGTGTTCTTAAGAAACGCACTAGCCTTAATTTCATAATGAAATGATCCATAATTTCTTGAGCTTGTTCTTCTGTTAATATTCCGTTTTGTAAATCTCTTTCAAAATATATATCTAAGAAAGTAGAAGTTCTACCAAGGCTCATAGCAGCACCATTTTGGTCTTTTATAGCACCTAAATATCCAAAATACAACCACTGAACAGCCTCTTGTGCATTTGACGCAGGAATAGAAATGTCAAAACCATATTTTTCTGCCATTTTCTTCAAATCCTGTAAAGCCAATATCTGATCATGTATTTCTTCACGATTGCGAATTACATCACTTGTAAATTCGTCTACATTCAATATTTCTAATTCCTCTTGCTTTTCAGTAATTAAAGCATCAACACCATATAAAGCAACTCTTCTATAATCACCTATAATTCTTCCACGCCCATATCCATCTGGTAACCCAGTAAGAAGATGTGAGCTTCTAGCAGCTCGTATATCTGGAGAATATACACTAAATACACCATCATTATGCGTTTTTCTTAAATTATTATAAACATAATCTGTTTGAGAATCCACTTTATATCCATAGGCTTCACATGATTTTTCTACAATTTTTATACCACCATTTGGCATAATTGCTCTTTTAAGAGGTGCATCTGTTTGAAGCCCAACGATTTTTTCTAAATCTTTGTCAATATATCCTGCATCAAATGCATTAACAGAAGATGGAGTTTTTGTATCTGCATCTAAAACACCACCGTTATCGCGTTCTTGCTTATAAAGTTCCATAACTTTATTCCATAGTTTTGTTGTAGAGTCAGTTGCACAGGCAAGAAAAGAACTATCACCCTCATATGGAGTATAGTTTTCTTGAATAAAATCTCTAACATCAATAGTATGTTTCCAAGTATTACCTTTAAATCCGTTCCATTGTTCAAAATTCATTGTTAAATCCTCCTTGTATAATTTTTCATATTATGTACAAATTTATAATTGATATACATTATTTCATGTTTTATAAAAATTTTCAAGATATTCAACATAAAAATAAAACTAAAAAAGTTTTTTAAAAATTAAAACAAAAAATGTATTGCATAGTATTGCATATATTTTAATTTTGTGTTAATATAATATAGTCAATGAGATAGGGGTATAGTGTCAATGGTTAGCACGATGGTCTCCAAAACCACAAGTCTGAGTTCGAGTCTTAGTACCCCTGCCACAAAGAATAGCAATCAATATAAAAACAAAAGGCACTTGTAAAACGAGTGCCTTTTGTATACAATGTAATACATAAAAATAGAAGGAGGAATTTCTAATGGAACAAAATTGGTTTAATTATTCAGTAAATGATGTAATAGAAAAACTTGATACAAATATAGAAACTGGATTAAGCAATGAGCAAATTCTGGAAAAAAGAAATCAGTATGGATTTAACGAATTAAAAGCCAAAAAGAAAAAAAGTCTATTCCAGAAATTTTTGGAGCAATTTAAAGATTTTACAATTATAGTACTAATCATTGCAGCTATTGTTTCAGGAATAGTTGGAGTTTCAGAAGGTGAAGGAATTACAGACACAATTATAATTCTAATAGTAGTTATTCTAAATGCCATTATTGGAGTTGCCCAAGAAAGCAAAGCGGAAAAATCCTTAGAAGCTCTACAAAAACTAAGCAATTATTCTTCTAAAGTAATTCGTGATGGAAAAATGCAAGTAGTAGCATCAAGAGAGCTAGTTCCGGGAGATATTGTTTTACTAGATACAGGGGACTATATACCAGCTGATTTAAGAATTATAGAAGCAGTAAATTTAAAATCGCAAGAATCTGCATTAACAGGTGAATCAGTACCAGTGGAAAAAATGTCAGACTTAATAGCAGAAGAAAATGTTGGAATTGGTGATAGAACTAATATGCTATTTTCTTCAAGTCTTATTACTTATGGTAGGGGAAAAGGTGTTGTTGTTGAAACAGCTATGAGTACAGAAGTTGGAAAAATAGCTAATATGCTAGAAACAGCAGAAGAAACTCGGAACACCTTTACAAATAAAGTTAAACAAATTAGGAAAAACACTTGGAATAGCAGCACTTGTAATATGTGCAGTAATCTTTATAATTGGTCTATTATATGGTAAAGAACCAATACATATGTTTATGACAGCAGTAAGCCTAGCAGTTGCAGCAATTCCGGAAGGATTAGTTGCTGTATCTACAATTGTTTTAGCAATTGGTGTACAAAGAATGGTAAAAAGAAATGCTATTGTAAAAAAGCTTCCAGCAGTAGAAACATTAGGAAGTGCTACAGTTATTTGTTCAGATAAAACAGGAACTTTAACTCAAAACAGAATGACCGTAAAAAAAGTATTTGTAAACAACAAACTATATAACCTAGAAGAAATAGAAAAAAGCGAAGAAATAAATTCAGAAGAACTAAAACAACTAGTGTTTACCAGTATGCTTTGCAATGATACAAAAGTTGGAAAAGATAATGAATTAACAGGAGATCCAACAGAAACAGCATTAGTTGACATGGGATTTAATTTGGGATTTAACCCAGCAACATTTGAACAAATAAAAAGAGTAGAAGAAATTCCATTTGATTCAGAAAGAAAGCTGATGACCACAATCCATAAAATTGGAGATAAATATATTGCTTATACAAAAGGTGGAATGGATGAATTACTAGATAGAGCAAAAGGCTATGTAATAAATGGAAAAATTTACGAGGATATAGATGTATACAGAAAATTAGTAGAAGAACAAAATATTGGAATGGCCAAAAACGCATTAAGAGTTTTAGCAATGGGCTATAAAGAACTCGACCATATGCCAACAAAAGAAGAAATGGAAAATCTTGAAAAAGATATAATATATGTTGGTATGGTAGGAATGATAGATCCGCCAAGAGAAGAAGCAAAAGTAGCTGTAGCAAAATGTAAAACAGCAGGAATAAAAACTGTTATGATAACAGGAGACCATAAAATCACAGCAATTGCTATTGCAAAAGAATTAGGAATATTAGAAAGCGATGAAGAAGCTGTTACAGGGCAAGAATTAGAAAATATGTCTGACGAAGAATTAACAAAGAACATTAGAAATTATTCAGTTTATGCAAGGGTTTCGCCAGAACATAAAGTTAGAATTGTAAAAGCATGGCAAAAGCAAGGCGAAATAGTTGCAATGACAGGTGATGGTGTTAATGATGCACCAGCATTAAAAACGGCTAATATTGGATGTGCAATGGGAATGGTTGGAACAGATGTTGCAAAAGAAGCAGCAGATGTTATTTTAACAGATGATAATTTTGCAACAGTTGTATCAGCAGTTGAAGAAGGTAGACGTATTTATGATAACATATTAAAAGCTATTCAATACTTACTATCTAGCAATGTTGGAGAAATTATTGTTTTATTTGTTGCAATACTTGCAACACCGCTATTTGCAAGATGGTTTGGAATAACTAATATTAGTGCACTAGAGCCATTACTTCCAATTCATATACTATGGATTAATCTAGTTACAGATGCGTTGCCAGCACTAGCTTTGGCATATGATCCAGCTTCAAAAGATATTATGAATAGGAAACCTACAAAGCCAGGCAAAGGAATTTTTACTAAAGGAATGACATTTAGAATAATTTATCAAGGAATTATGATAGGATTTTTAACATTAATTGCATTTTGCATAGGACTTTCAACTTCTGGAATAGAAGGAACACCAGAATATGTAGAGCATGTAAAAATAGAAATAGGACAAACAATGGCATTTGCAGTACTTGCACTATCACAACTAGTACATGTATTTAATGTTAGAGATAATAAAAAGTCAGTACTAAAAACGAAACCATTTAATAATAAAACTTTATTAGCTGCCATATTAGTTTCTGCACTTTTAATGATAGTAATTTTAGTAGTTCCAGCACTTAGAAGTATATTTAGTATATGGAAATTACCAATTACGAATATACTAGAAGTAATAATCCTAGTATTTTCACCACTTATAATTGTAGAAATATTCAAATTATTAAGGATTAACAGCACAAAAGAAGAAAATTAAAAAAATATAAAAAAATATTGTTGAAAGTATAAATGTATGATAAGATAAAGTCGTATTTGTTATAAAATACGACTTTTATTTACGAAAAGGGGAAAAATAATGGAATGGAAAAAAGAAGCACTACAAAGATTAGAATGGAATGGACCAATAAAAAATATAGAAGATAAAAGAAGAATAGCAAAAAAAATAGCGAGTAAAGTGAAAGATGGAGATGTTATAGGCTTTGGCTCTGGCTCTACATCATATTTAACAAGCATAGAAATAGCAGAAAGAGTAAAAAAAGAGGGATTAAACATTATAGCAATTCCAACATCACACGAAATTACAATATTATGCAATCAACTTGAAATACCAACAACAACTTTGATACAGAGAAAACCAGATTGGTGTTTTGATGGAGCAGATGAAGTTAATAATAAAAATTGGTTAATAAAGGGCAGAGGAGCTGCTATGTTTAAGGAAAAATTAAATATAGCAAATGCAAAAAAAACATATATATTAGTTGACGAAAGTAAATTTGTAGAAAATCTATGCGATAAATTTCCAATTCCAATAGAAATATTTCCATGGGCTGTAAATTGCATAAGAGAAACATTATTTGAAATGGGTGCAGAAAGTGTTACTATGAGATTAGCTGAAAAGAAAGATGGACCAGTTATTACAGAAAATGGTAACTTGATTTTAGACACAGTTTTTAGAAATATAGACGAGCAAATGGAAAAAAGATTAAAAAATATTGTAGGAGTTATAGAAACAGGATTATTTATAAACTATAACATAGAAATAGAAAAATAAATGTAGAGGAGGCATTTATGGAGGAGGACAGCATAATTAGACCAGAACTAGAAAGTGTTGAAGAAGAAAGACTAGAAAACACATTAAGACCTAAAACTCTAAGCGAATATATTGGGCAAGATAAAGTAAAAGAGAGTATGAAAGTATATATAGAAGCTGCTAAAAAAAGAGGAGAACCTTTAGACCATGTTTTACTATATGGACCTCCAGGACTTGGAAAAACAACACTTTCAAATATTATATCTAATGAAATGAATTCAAATATAAAAATAACTTCTGGTCCAGCCATTGAAAAACCGGGTGATTTAGCAGCATTACTAACAAACTTATCAGAATTTGATATTTTGTTTATTGACGAGATTCACAGGTTAAACAAAAGTGTTGAAGAAATATTATATCCAGCGATGGAAGATTATACTTTAGACATTATAATAGGAAAAGGACCTAGTGCTAGGTCTATTAGATTAGATTTGCCAAAATTTACATTAATAGGAGCAACAACAAAGGCTGGGGCATTAACTACACCATTAAGAGATAGATTTGGAATTGTGAGTAGATTAGAATTATATACACCAGAACAACTAGAGCAAATAGTAAAAAGGTCTAGTACAATTCTAGGAATAGAAATAGACGAGATTGCAGCAAAAGAAATAGCAAGACGATCAAGAGGTACCCCAAGAATAGCAAATCGTATTTTAAAAAGAGTAAGAGATTATGCATCTGTTTTGGGTAATGGCAGAATTACATTAGAAATAGCAAAAATTGCTTTAAATAAGCTTGAGATTGACGAATTAGGATTAGACGAGATAGATAGAAAAATGTTGGAAACAATTATACTAAAATATAGTGGAGGACCAGTTGGACTAGAAACATTAGCTGCAACTGTAAATGAAGAGGTAGCAACAATAGAAGATGTATATGAACCATATTTAATGCAAATAGGATTTTTAGCGAGAACTCCACGAGGTAGAAAAGCTACTGCAGATGCATACAGGCATTTAGGATTAGAATATAATGGATAGAACATATAATGGGGGATAAAAATGGAACAACAAACACAATCACAAACAAAAACAAGAGATACAAATATAGAACTACTTAGAATTTTAGCAATGTTTATGGTAGTAGTTATACATTGCATTTGTTATACAGGGGCAACAACAAACGAAATAACAAGTAATTGGTTTGCAAGCAACATACTTTTAAGCATTGCAGGTGTAGCGGACGTATTATTTTTATTAATAACAGGCTATTATGCAATGAAATCAAAATTGAATATTAAAAAAATTGCATTGTTATGGGGAAAAACAATTTTTTATAGTTATATAATTTTTGCAATATATACACTTGTATTCCATAGAAGAATGAATTTTTATAATATATATTCAAGCATTTTCCCAGTGCTATCAGGAAACTACTGGTTTATAACAGCATATATTGCCTTATATTTACTTACACCAATAATAAAAATAATAGTACAGAAACTAACACAAAATCAATTCAAATATTTGCTAATTTTATTAGGAATATATTATGGAATAGTTAGTTTTATATTTGAGCCAAGTGTTATATTCAAAGGTCATTTTCCAAGAGTAATTTTTATATATTTAATAGGTGCATATATAGGAATGTATGTGAAAGAGAAGAAGGATCATTATTTTGCAAAATATCTATTAATGTGTGCGGTTAGAACATTAGTATTTGTTTTTGTAAATGTGTTGCTTAAAATTAAGCCAAATGTAATAAATAATAACATGGCATATAATATTGATGATTTACTAAATATTATTTTCATATTAGGAGGAATATTCCTATTTATGGGATTTAGAACAATAAAGATAAATAATAAAACTTTACAAAAAGTTATTACCTGTGTTTCAGCATCAACTTTTCCAGTATATATTATTCATGAAAGTAATTTGAATAGAAATATATGGACTATAACACTTAATAAAATTCCAAATCACTGGAATCTGGGAGTTTTAATGACATATTCTATAATGGCACCTGTTACTGTGTTTGTATTATGCATATTGATAGATTTAATAAGAAGGCTAATTGTATATCTAATCAGAAAAATTCCACAAATTGATTCGATATTCACTAAAACCGCTAAGAAAGTTGATAATATAAATGAAAGAATAAATAAATTTATAGAGCCAAAGGAAGAAAGAGTATTAGAGGAAAAAGTATAACGCAGAAGGGAAAGGAAAGATAATAACATGGAGCAACAAACAAAAGCAAGAGATTCTAATATGGAGTTACTTAGGATTTTAGCAATGTTCATGGTGGTAGTTATACATTGTACATTAAGCATTAGAGCAACTGCAAGTGTTATAGCAGAAAACTACTTAGTAAGTAATATGTTGTTAAGTCTTGTGGAAGTGGCAAATTCTGTATTTCTACTAATAACGGGTTATTATGCATTAAAATCAAAATTCAATATAAAAAAAGTAGCTTTACTATGGGGCAAAACGATTTTCTATAGCTATATAATATTTTTTTTATATACAGTTCTAATACATAAACAAATTGATAAAGTCTATGAAAGTTTATTTCCAGTATTATCAGGAATCTATTGGTTTATATCAGCATATATAGCGTTATACTTACTTACACCTATATTAAAAATAATAGTACAGAAACTAACACAAAACCAATTTAAATACTTACTAATTTTAATTGGAATATATTATGGAGTGATTAAGCTTATATTTAATCCTAGTCCACTATTTTCGGGAACCTTTGTTTATGTAGTTTTTATGTATTTATTGGGAGCATACATATATTTGTATGTTCGGAGATAAGAAAAAAGGCTATTATGGTACTAAGTATGTGCTAGCTTGTGTTTTTAGAACTTGGGCAATGATTACAGTATTGTCGATATTTATTACAAAAGCAACACAAATAACTAAGAACCTGCTAATTAATATGGATGATTTTACAAATATATTTTCAATAATAGGAGCAGTATTTCTATTTTTAAAATTTAGAACAATAAAAATAAATAATAAAACTTTGACAAAAATTATTACATATGTTTCAGCATCAACTTTTTCAATTTACATTATTCATGAAAATGTAAACAATAGATTTCTGTGGGGCGAAGTTTTTAACAAACTTCCAAATCACTGGAACTTAGGAGTATTAGTTTCATATATATTTATTGCATCTGCTATAGTGTTTGTTATATGTTTGTTGATAGATTTTTTAAGAAGGTTAATTATATATCTAATCAGAAAAATTCCGCAAGTTAATTCGATATTCACTAAAACTGCAAAGAAACTTGATAATATAAATGAAAAAATTAATAAATTTATAGAACCAAAGGAAGAAAATAAAATAGTAAAAGTTTAATAAATATACAAAAGTAGAGGAATGAGTTATGAAAGATAGAACAAGAAAAATATTATTTTGGATAATAATATTGATAGGAATAGTTGTACGAGTAATAGGATGGCCAAATAGTTTTGAAGAAGTAAACTGTGACGAAGTAATGACAGCTTTGAATGCAAAGGAAATATCAGAAACAGGAAAAGATATTTATGGTACAAGCTTTCCCGTATACTTAGAATCTTGGGGATATAGTGGACAAAGTGTTATGTTAGCATACATAACAGCAATATTTATAAAATTATTTGGCGCAAACATATTTAGTGTAAGATTGCCACTATTATTAATTAGCATAATATCTTTATTTGTAATATACGATTTATGCAAAAGAATTTTCAAGAATAAAGATGTGGCGCTGATAATACTAGCATTATCAGTTATATGCCCTTGGCATATAATGCAATCTAGATGGTCAATGGACTGTAACTTGTTTCCACATTTTATGTTAATAGCAGTTGACTTATTAGTTATAGGTATACAAAAGAATAAGAATGTTTTATATTTGTCTATGATAGTATTTGCCCTTTCAATGTACACATATGGGCTATCAATATATGTAGTGCCTTTTTTCCTACTTATTATGGCAATATATTTAGTAAGAAAAAAGCAAGTATCTGTAAAAGAATTATTAATATGTATACTCATATATCTATTAATATCTGCGCCAATTATATTAATGTATATAGTTAATTTTCTAGGATTAGATGATATAAAGCTAGGACCAATAACAATACAGCATTTTGAATATATGCAAAGAACAGGTGAAATGCTAATATTCAAAGATAATAAAATAGATAGCTTAATATTGAATTTAGAGAGACTTATAAAGTTATTATTTGTTCAGTATGATAAACTACCTTGGAATAGCATATATGGAATAGGAACTATATACACAATAAGTATGCTTTTTGCAATAGTAGGACTATATTTTATGTGTACCAAAAAAGATAATGATTATATGGTCTTATTTACATGGTTAATAGCAAGTGTAATTTTAGCTTTAAATATTGATTATGCAAATGTAAATAAATTGAACATAATTTGGTATCCATTACTTATTCTGGCTGGATATGGGATATATGTTTTAGTAAATACACCAAAACTAAAGAAAATATTAAGTATAATAGTAATAATTGCATATACAGTCCTATTTGCAGGATTTAATTATAAATATTACGCAGGACATATAAATGTTATAGAAAACTCTTTAACATGGTCAAATGGGTTAAATAGGGCATTGAAGTATGCAACAAATCTAGATAAAAGTAAGATAAAATTATATGGAGAAGATATAGAGAATACAACTACAAATGTATATGTTGGATACAATGTAGAATTCTATAAAGATAATAAGGAATATTCAGTATACAATATGGAACCAATGGATGACGAATCTATTTATATTATAAGAAAAGAAAATATGAAAGAGGAATTTAAAGATTATAACTGTAAAGAGTTTTTACAATATGTAGTTGTATATAAGTGATAGGAGAAAAACATGGAAATAGTAATTATAGCAATTTATTTAATGTTATCAACAGGTGGATTAGTACTTATAAAGTTGGGAGCAAATACAGTAAGCTTAGGGATAAAACAAGGAATATTTAATTGTTCAATAAGTCTTGTTTCAATACTTGGACTAATTTGCTATATTGGAAGCTTTTTAATATTTACCTTTGTTATAGTAAAAAAATTTGATTTAACATATATAATGCCAATTGTTACTGGTATTAGTCAAGCAATAGTTATATTAGCAGGTTTATTTGTATTTAAAGAACAAATTAGCAATTGGGGAATAGTAGGAATAGTATTAGTCATTCTTGGTATTATTTTTCTAAATATAAAGTGAGGTGAAAGAAATGAAAAATATATATGCAATATTACCTTGTTATAATGAGGAAAAAAATATTGGGAGTTTAATTGAGGAATGGAATAGTGAAAAAGAAAAATTACAGAAAGAAGATTATAATTTAAAAATAATAGCAATTAATGATTGTAGTACAGATAATACAAGAGATGTTATATTAGAAAAAAAGAGTAAATATAACAATGTTGATATTATTGAACATGAACAAAATAAAGGATTAAGAGGCGGATTAAATACAGCTATAAACTATTTCCATACACATGCAAAAACAGAAGATTTATTAGTGTTAATGGATGGAGATAATACACACAGTCCTAAATATATTCATGAAATGTTAGAAAAAATAAATGAAGGTAATAACTGTGTTATTGCATCAAGATACGAAAAAGGTGCAAATATAGTTGGACTAGCTGAGAACAGAAAATTAATGAGTAATTTTGCAAAAGTATATTATACAGCAGTATTACACATACCAAATGTAAAAGATTATACTTGTGGATATAGGGTATACACATATGAAATTATAAACAATTTAATAGAAAAGTGTGGTGAAAACGCAATAAAAGAGAAAAGTTTTGCTTGTATGATGGAATTACTATATAAAGTTTATTTAGTAGGAGGCAAGTTTGCAGAAGTTGCATTTGAACTAAGATATGATAATAAAAAAGGCGAAAGCAAAATGAAGGTTTTTAATACAGCTAGTAGAAGTATTGTTACAGCATTAAAATTAAAATATGATATATATTCTATCATATGTTTTTTATTTCTTACTTTGTTTACGATATTTTTAAGCTTACAAAATAATTATTCACCTATAAGAAGTACAGATTTTTTGGGACATGATTGTGGTATATTTTCTTATATAGCATTTGCAATGCAAAAAGGAAAAGTACTATATTTAGAAGCATGGGAAAATAAAGGACCACTACTATATTTTATTTATTATATAGGACTAAGTATAAATGAAAGATATGGTATTTATATTTTAGAAACAATAGGAATATTTATTAGTGTTTTATTTAGTTATAAAACTATCAAAGTTATTACTAATAAAAGAATTTATTCTATAATAGGAGTTGTATATGCTTTTAGTGCATGGCATTTTGTAAATGAAGGTGGATCTTTTAGTGAGAATTTTGCCTTGCCTTTAATTTGTGTTGGGTTGTATATAACGACAAAATATATTCTAACCGGAAATAGATTAAGCAATTTTCAAATTGTAATTTTAGGAATTTTGACAGGATTGATTTCATTACTAAGATTAAATATGTTAGCTATTTTTGCAGCTATGTTTATAACTATAGGTGTTATTTTGATATGGAAAAAAGAATTTAAAGAAATTGCAAGATGGTTGATCTGTGGAATTATAGGGTTTGTTATAGCTATTACTCCAAGCATTATATATTTGGTAAAAAATGGTGCTTTAATGTCATGCCTTAATACAGCATATTTTGATATATTGAGCGGTTTCAATGCTGGAAGCATATTAGATAGATTAGAAGCTTTGAAAAATATGCTAGCAATTATGAATCCAACAGGAGTCATAACAGTTACAATATTGTTTTTTGCTATTATGGCTATCATAAACCTAATTGGAAAATTAAGGAAAGACGGCAAATATATATATATATATATATATATATTTGCGGGATTTTACTAGCAATTTTAATTAATTTATATGCGAACTCTGTATCAGGAGCTGTGCATATGCATTATTTTATTACTTTTATTCCAATAATTGTAGCTGTAACAGGATTAATGCTAAGATTGGTGGATAAAATAAAAATAAAATATGTTTTTAAGTTGACTATGATAATAATATTAGTACTTATATTATCATATCAAGGATATAAAGAACATGTACATTATTGTAAAGTATATATGACGGTAGAATTACCTGAAAGTATACTAGATTTACAAATAAAGCGATATATTCTTAATAATAGTGAAGAAACAGATTTAGTCCAACTAATAGGAGGAAGAGGAGAATCTGTTACAGCAAATTTTAGAACTAAAAGATTAGCTGGATCAAAATATAATTATTTACCTTTATGGGATTCTTTTACTAAGGAAAGAAAGAGATTAATGGTTAATGATTTAGTAGAAGAAGTTAAACACAATATTCCAAAGTTAATTCTAATGTCTAGATATCAAGGAAATAAAATGGAATTTGAAGAATTACTAAATGATGGAGATGCTTGGTACAAGTTTTTAGACGATAACTATGAATTAGATTTGGAAAGTATAGAACGGATATACTGTGTATAAAAGAAAATAGGAGATATAAATTAATGAAAAAGGTAATGATTATATTTGGAACTAGACCAGAAGCTATAAAAATGATACCAGTAGTAAAGCAAATAGAAAAGGAAAAAATGAATTTGGTAGTATGCACTACTGGACAGCATAAAGATATGTTACAACAGGTTTTGAACAAATTTGACATAAAAGTAAATTATGAATTAAATATAATGAAAGAATCGCAGACTTTAGCATATATAACTACAAGCATAATGAATGAGTTAGATAATATTATAAAGATAGAAAAACCAGATATTGTATTAGTACATGGAGATACAACTACAGCATTATCTGCTGCATTAACTTCTTTTTATAATAAAGTGAAAATAGGACATGTAGAAGCGGGATTAAGGACATATAATAAATATTCTCCATATCCAGAAGAAATAAATAGAGTATTAATATCTCGATTGGCAGATTTGCATTTTGCACCAACAGATAATAATAAAAATATATTATTATCAGAAGGAGTTGACGAAAGCACAATATTTGTTACAGGTAATACAGTAATAGACGCAATGAGACTAACAGTAAGCAATAATTATGAATTTGAAAATGAGGAATTAAAAAATATAGATTTTAGTAACAAAAAGTATATTTTACTTACAGCACATAGAAAAGAAAATATGGGACAACCATTAAAGAATATTTGCAATGCAATTAATGAACTAACGAAGGAAAAAGAAGATGTAGAAATTATATTTCCTGTACATTATAATCCACAGGTTAGAAATGTAGTATTTGCAGAATTTAAAGATAATAAAAAAGTCCATTTACTAGATCCTATTAATGTATTTGATATGCATAATTTAATAAATAAATCATATTTTGTGGCAACAGATTCAGGAGGATTACAAGAAGAATCACCAGCACTAGGAAAACCAGTTATAGTTTTAAGAGAAAATACAGAAAGACCAGAAGTGGTAAGTTGTGGTGCTGCGGAATTAGTGGGAACAAATGTAGAAAAAATTTTAAACAAAATGAAAAATTTGTTGTATAATAGAGAAGAATATAATAAGATGGCAAAAGTTTCAAATCCATATGGAGATGGACGAGCATCAGAAAGAATAGTTAATATTATAAAACGGAGGAGATATATGAAATTATTAATGCACACATGCTGTGCTCCATGTAGTGTTTATTGCATAGATAGTTTAAGAAGTGAGGGAATAGAGCCAACAGTATATTGGTATAATCCTAATATTCATCCATATACTGAATATAAGCAAAGAAGGGATACTTTAAAGGAATATACTAGTAGTATTGGTGTACAAGCTATTTTTGAAGAAGAATATGGACTAAAGGAGTTTTGCAAAAATGTTATAAATGATTTGAATAATAGATGTGTAAATTACTGCTATCCAATTAGACTAGAAAAAACAGTAAAATATGCAAAAGATAATGGATATGATGCATTCACTACTACATTGTTGGTTAGTCCATATCAAAATCATGAAGCAATAAAACTTTTAGGAGAGAAACTATCTAATGAATATGGAATTGAGTTTGTATACAGGGATTTTAGAGTTGGCTTTAGACAAGGACAACAAAAAGCAAGGGAACTTGGATTATATATGCAAAAGTATTGTGGGTGCATATTTTCGGAGGAGGTTTCAAATTATGACCACATTATTTCTGAACAAAAAGTCCGACTTCTTGAAAATAAAATTACAGAACGCAAGATTAGACTAGCATGGGATGTACCAAATTTAGAATTAAAACCATATAAAAATGGGAATAAAGAACAAATTAAGTTTATCTATGATTTAAAAAAGGAAGTTTATCAAAAATATGTAGAAAATATTTATGGGGAGTGGGATGAAGAAATCCAAAAAAAGCTATTTGATAAATTTATGAAAGAAAATTCAAAGAATATAGAACTTATATACTTAAAAGATAAATTAGTACGGATTTTACAATGGAAAAGAAATAGAGAATAATACTTTTGAAATAAGCAATATTTGTATAAAGCCAGAATATCAAAACAGAGGAATTGGAACAGCAATATTAAAAGAAATTATATTTGAAAACAAACGAAAAAATATAAAATTACAAGCATTTAAAATAAATGAAAGAGCAATAAAACTATATGAAAGAATCGGATTCAAAAAAGTAGAAGAAACAAAAACACATTATGTAATGATAAAAAATAAAAATTGACAATGAGGAGGAATGCAATTGGAAAATAATTTGGATTTAAGTTTTAACGAAATTGTGAATATGATAGAAACTAGAAGAAATAATGCTTATAAAAAGGTAAATGAAGAACTAATTTCTTTGTATTGGGATTTTGGAAAATATATAAGTGAAAAGGTAAATGATTCTAATTGGGGAGAAAAAATTGTAGATAAGTTAGTAGACTTTATGAAAAGAGAATATCCAACAATGAAAGGGTTTAATAAACGTGGAATTTATAGAATGAAGCAATTTTATGAAACATATAAAGATTATCCAATTGTGTCACCACTGGTGACACAAATTAGCTGGACTAATAATTTAATGATTTTGAGTATGGCGAAAACAATAGAAGAAAAAGAATTTTATATACGAATGTGCATAAAAAATAATTATTCCAAAAGAGAATTAGATAGACAAATTAGTAGTGGATACTTTCATAGATATATGTTATCAGATGGAAAGGCTAATCAAAGTTTAACAAAAGCTACTGGAGAAGAGGATTATCCAAATACAAGAATATTAGATACTTATAGTTTAGAATT
>CANRPR010000013.1 GCA_947632535.1 uncultured Clostridia bacterium
AAGTAAATACAGGAGATACAGAACATAAATATGGAAAAGCATGGAATAGTGATTATGTGCTAATAGGAAGCGCTAGCGTCCCGTTCTCGGTTCGCGGTGGCCATTGCTGGGATAGAGCTGGTGCAGGCGTGTTGATTTCGGGAGGGACCGATGGCGATGCAAGCTACATTGATGGGTTCCGCCCAGTGCTTATATTAAAATAGAAATATAATAAATAATACAACCTAACTAACAAATAATATATATCTAAACCTCAAGTAATACCTATAATACATAGGAAAATTACTTGAGGTTTTTTATAATAAATAATAATATCCGAAAAATAATTGAATTTATAACAAATTCATGATATAAATATAATATATTGATAATAAAGAGGTAATGCCAAATGAAAAGAAAAATAAATAAAGGGAAAATAGTAGTTGTATTAATACTAATAATAGCTATAATTGTAGGAATTACCACATTCATAATTTATAAAGCTAATAAGGACAAGCAAACACCAGAAGATGTTTTAAAACAGTATATGTCATATATAGAACAAGAAAACTATGAAGGAATGTACGAATTATTAACTGAAGATAGTAAAAATAGCATAAGTAAAGAGGATTATATAACTAGAAATAAAAATATATATGAGGGTATTGAAGCAGCTAATATTAAAATAGAAAATGTAGTTATAGAGGAAGAAGATAAAACTGGCAGAAAAATAACATATGATACAACAATGGATACAGCGGCAGGACAAATTAATTTTTCTAATACAGTTCATATGCTAAAAACAGAAAATAAAACATATAATATAAAATGGTCGTCCAAAGTAATATATCCGGGATTAGCAGATACAGACAAAATAAAAGTAACAACTTTATCTGCAGAAAGAGGACAAATATTAGATAGAAATGGAAAAGTTTTAGCTGGAAAGGGAAGTGTATATTCAGTAGGTTTTGTTCCAGGTAAAATGAGTGAGAATAAAGAAAAAGATATTGAAACAATTGCTCAATTACTAGATATTTCTGTAGAATCAATTAATAAAGCATTAAGCGCATCATATGTAAAAGAAGATACTTTTGTACCATTAAAAAAGATTGCTAAAGGTAATGAAGAACTAGAAAATAAATTACTAGAAGTAAAAGGAATAAAAATATCAACTGTTCAGGATAGAGTATATCCATTAGGAAATGCAATTTCCCATTTAATTGGATATGTACAAAGCATTAGTGCAGAAGAATTAAAAGAAAATGAAGGAAAAGGATACACAAGCAAAAGCGTTATAGGAAAATCTGGACTAGAAAAAATATATGAAGATAGATTAAAAGGAACTAATGGATGTGAAATATATGTTGTAGATGAAAATGGAAATAAAAAATCTACTATAGCTAAAGAAGAGTTAAAAAATGGAGAAGATATTAAGTTAACTATTGATAGTAGTTTACAACAAAAAGTATATAACCAATTTAAAGAAGATAATAGTGCTAATGTAGCAATTAATCCAAAAACAGGAGAAGTGTTAGCATTAGTTAGTACACCATCTTATGATTCTAACGATTTTGTACTAGGAATGAGTACAGATAAATGGAACAAAATACAAGAAGATGCTAATAAACCATTATATAATAGGTATCAGTCAACATGGGTACCGGGATCATCTTTGAAACCAATTATAGCAGCAATAGGATTAACAACTGGAAAAATAGATGCAAATGAAAATTATGGAAAAAGTGGACTAAGTTGGCAAAAGGATTCTAGCTGGGGTTCATATAATATAACAACCTTAAAAGAATATGGTGATGTGGCTAATTTACGAAACGCATTAGTAAATTCAGATAATATATATTTTGCAAAAGCAGCCTTAAAAATAGGAGCAGATACATTAGCAGAAAACTTACTAAAAATTGGATTTGATAAAGATATTCCATTTGAGCAAGGTATATATAAATCACAATTTGCAACAGATAATAAATTTGAAACAGAAATACAGTTAGCAGATACAGGTTATGGTCAGGGAAAAGTATTAGTAAATCCTATACATATGGCATCTATTTATTCGGCTTTTGTAAATGACGGAAATATGATAAAACCATATTTGGAGTACAAAGATAATAAGAAGGCAGAATATCTTGTAGAAAATGCTTTTTCAAAGGAAGCTGCTAATATTGTAAAAGAAGATTTGATACAAGTTGTAGAAGATTCAAATGGTACGGCACATAGTGCGAAAATAAGCGGAATGACAATTGCGGGTAAAACAGGTACAGCTGAAATAAAGGCAAGTAAGGAGGATACTACAGGTACAGAAATTGGATGGTTTAATGCATTTCGAGTAACAGATAATGCAAATAATCAGTTGTTAGTTATAAGTATGGTAGAAAATGTAAAAGAAAAAGGTGGTAGCCATTATTTGTTACCAAAAGTAAAAGCGATATTTAACTAGAAAATATGGTAATTTATCGAAAGTAGTGGTATAATATAAAAGTGTTAATAAAAGGGAGGCAATATGGGATTTTTTGATAAATTAAAAAACGGTTTAAGTAAAACAAAAACAGCATTTGACGAAAAAATAAATAATGCGTTTAGTGTATTTCGCAAGGTTGACGAAGAATTATTAGAGGAATTAGAAGAAATATTAATAATGTCAGATATGGGTATGGAAACTTCTGTGAAAATTATACAAGAATTAAGAAACAGAATAAAGAAGGAAAATATAAAAGAAGTAGAAGATGTAAAACAGGCATTGAGAGAAGAAATACAGAAAATATTTGATAGCCAAAAATCAGAATTATTATTAAATACAAAACCATCTATAATCTTAGTGGTTGGAGTAAACGGTGTTGGTAAGACTACATCTATTGGTAAAATTGCAAATAGGTTAAAGCAGGATGGTAAGAAGGTTGTGATTGCAGCAGCAGATACTTTTAGAGCAGCAGCAGTAGAACAGTTAGAAATATGGGCCAATAGAGCTGGATGTGACATTGTAAAAAAACAAGAAGGTATAGATCCTGCCTCTGTAGTATATGATGCAATAAAAATAGCAAAAGAAACAGATGCAGATGTACTTATATGTGATACAGCTGGAAGATTGCATAATAAAAAATATCTGATGGACGAATTATCTAAGATACAAAGAGTTATAGATAAGGAATTACCAGAGGCACAAAAAGAAGTGTTATTGGTAATTGATGCAACAACAGGGCAAAATGCTATTTCACAGGTTAAGGCCTTTAAGGAAACCACACCAGTAACGGGAATTGTACTAACTAAGCTTGATGGAACCGCTAAGGGTGGAGTTGTAGTTGGTATTGTAGACGAAAATAAAATACCAGTAAAATTTATTGGTGTTGGTGAAAAAATAGACGATATGGAAATATTTAATAGCAAGGATTTCGTAAGAGCAATATTATAAGGAGTGAGCATATGGAACAACAAATAGACAATAAAACTGAAAATAATCAGACAAATAAAAAAGAAAAGAAAATAAAAATAAGGGTTATTTTAGTTCTTGTATTTCTAGCTTTGTTTTCTATATTTATGTATATTTCATACCGTGGGCAATTCTTAGAAATGGTTGAAATTGGACAGAATTATAAAGAAGTGTTGAAAACAAACTTAAAATATCAATATGGAACTATGTTTGTTAATTTTGTTATATTATTTTTTGCAATTTATTTCACAAACAGAGGTATTAAGAAGGGATTAAAAGACTTTTTTGAGCAAGAAAAGAAAGATATACCAAAACTTCCTAATAAATCTGTAGCGTTAATAATATCAGCAATTTTGAGTGTAATATTATCAATGAAAATGGTAGAAAAAATTGCTTTATTTGTTAATAGAGCTTGGTTTGGAATTGATGATCCAATATTTAATATGGATATAAGTTTTTATATATTCCAAAAGCCATTTATAGAAATGATTTTACTGTATTTCATATTCTTAATTATTGGTTTAACAGTATATGCTGCAATTTATTACATAATTTGCTTTAATGTATATTTTGATGGAATAGATTCACAAACATTGAAAAATAGTAGAATAATAAAGCAATTAACAAGAAATATTATACTAGTAGCAATCGGAATTTCTGCAATGGTATTAATTACAACTCAAGGCATGATTAGTCAAAAGTTTATGATATTAAATGACGATACATCTACAGCAATTTATGGTGCTGGAATTACTGATGTAACAATAAAATTATGGGGTTATCGTATACTTGCTGTTGTAATTTTAGTGTCAGCTATAAAATGTGTACAGTATATAAAGCAGAAAAATACAAAACAGTTCTTGATATCAATACTTGCAGTTCCAGCATACTTAATAGTGTTATTTGTGGCTATGCTAGGATTCAAAGTAATTTACATTAATAAAAATGAATTAGATAGAGAAAAGCTTTATTTGGGCTATAATATAAATTATACAAAAGAAGCATATAATATAAAAATAGAGGAATATGAATTAACTGAAGATACAACGCTAAATCAAATAGAAAACAACAAAGAGTTATTAAGCAATGTAGCACTTGTAAGTGACGATATCATTTTGAAAACTTTAAATACATCTCAGACAAGTACAGGATATTATACATACAAAAATGCTAATATTAATAGGTATAAGATTGATGGAAAAAATAGATTAGTATATATATCACCAAGAGAAATTGTAAGTAGTGGAAATAGGACATACAATAATAAGACGTATGAGTATACGCATGGCTATGGTGCTATTATAACATCAGCTTCGCAAACAGATACAAACGGAAATATTCAATATATACAAAAAGATTTCAATAGTGACAATCAGTCTATATATATAGAAAATCCTAGAATTTATTTTGGATTAGAAACAAATAATACTATAGTAACTAATGCTACTAATAAATCAGAATTTGATTATCCTACTAATGCTGTGCAAAATGCAGAATATACATATGATGGAGAAGCGGGGCTAAAATTGAATTTTATAGATAGACTAATTATGGCAATTAAGGAGAAAGATGTTAATTTAGCTTTTTCTACTAATGTAGGATCTGATAGTAAAATATTGATAAATAGAAATATTATACAAAGAGCGAAAGCAGTTATGCCATATTTAATTTATGACGAAAATCCATACATGGTTATTAGTGACGAAGGTAAATTAGTATGGGTATTGGATGCATATACAGTTACAAATAAATATCCATATTCACAACCAATTACTATGGAACATGATAATATAAAGGAACAAATTAATTATATTAGAAATTCTGTAAAAGTTTTAATAGATGCATATGATGGAACAATGCAATTTTATATTACAGATAAAACAGATCCAATTGTTATGGCATATAGAAACATGTATCCAGATTTATTTGAAAATTTGGATGCAGTAATACCAAATAGTGTATCAAAATATTTTGTATATCCAGAATATTTGTATAAAATTCAAGCAGAAATGTTGGAAAAATATCACAATGTAAGTACAGATGTGTTGTATAGAAGTGACGATACATGGAATATAGCAAAATATTCGAATAATACAAAAACAACAAATGGTGTAGAGCAAGAACCATATTATACAATGATAAAAACAGTAAATGGTAATGAAGAGGAATTAGGCTTGGTATTGCAATATACTCCAGAGGATAAACAGAATTTAAGAGCATATTTGGTTGGAAAATATACAAATGGAAATGCTAATTTAACTTTATATAAATATTCTTCAGATAGTAATATTTTAGGACCAATGCAGTTAGAAACTTTACTAGAACAAGATGAAACTATTTCAAAGGAGCTAGAAACTTTGAATGTAACTGGTACGAAATTAATAAAGAATATGTTAATGATACCAATAAATAATGCAATACTATATGTAGAGCCAATTTATCAGCAGTCTTTAAACGAAGCGAAAAGTACACCAATATTGAAAAAGGTTGTAGTTGCATCATCTAGCAAGGTGGCAATAGATGATACAATTGATGGAGCAATACAAAAACTACTATCTAAATCTGCAGTGGATATTGAAATTGAAAATACAGATACTGTAATGGATTTAGTTGATGCTATTATAAAGGCAAATACGAATTTGAAAATTTCAACGCAAAGTAATGACTGGGAAATGATAGGAAAGGATACAAAGAAATTACAGGAATTAATTGAAAAATTAGAAGATGTATATGCAAAGGAAAAGGAAGAACAAGAAGAATTAGAAAAACAGAATACTATTACTAATGAGACAAATTCAGTTTTAGTAAATACAATATCATATTAATTAAGTAAAATGAATAATTTTTTAATAAAAAATCACCCTATAAATGAAGGGTGGTTTTTTTGTGTTTATAGACGATAATAAATTAGAAAATCTTATGAAAAAGGTAGACGATTTGAATTATTCTTTAACGAAAAATAATTTAATCGATTTATCAGAAATTTTGGGGAATAGAAAAGAGTTATTAATTAGAAATTTAATTTCTGGAATTGCAAAAGGCATTGGAATTGGTATAGGTTTTACTATTTTAACAGCTATTTTAGTAGTTATATTGCAAAATATTGTAAAGTTAAATATTCCGGTTTTAGGTGAATATATTACAGATATTGTTGAAATTGTGGAAAGTAATAAGAGATAGAGTCAAAAAATGTAGATTATTTCTTTTTTTCTACCCTAAGATATGACAGATTTTTAACGATTAAAGATGTACAATATTAATCGATGGGTGATAAGCTTTGACTATTTATTTAGATATTATATTAATAGAAAATATCATTATGAATTATATAATATTATTTGCAACAGGTTTAATTACAAAGGTAGAAATGAAACAAACTAGGATTATATTGTCAAGTGTAGTAGGAGCTTTATATGTAGTAATATCATATATAACATCTTTACGAGTATATTCGAATTCAATATTAAAGTTGATATTGTCAGTTAGTATGGTGTTTGTAGCATTTAATTCTAAAAGTGTGAAAATGTTGTTTAAACATCTATTAATATTTTACTTAACATCATTTGCTTTTGGAGGGTGTGCATTTGCATTATTGTATTATATTAAACCACAAAATATATTAATGAAAAACGGAGTATATATTGGTACATATCCATTGAAAATAGCTTTATTAGGTGGCATAGTTGGATTTACAATTGTAAATATATCTTTTAAGGTTATAAAAGGAAGAATAAGAAAAAAGGATATGTATTGTGAAGTCAGAATAAATTTTAAAAATCGAACATCAAAAATGAAGGCAATGATTGATACGGGAAATTTGCTAAAAGATCCTATAACAGGCAACAAAGTAATTGTAGCAGAAAGTAAAATGTTAGAAGAAATAATACCTGCAAAGTCTCTAGAAAGCATAAATAATATGCTAAATTCACATAGTGATGGAGAAAATGGTTTGGATTATGAATATATATCGAGATTAAGGTTAATTCCATTTTCGTCATTAGGTAAGCAAAATGGGATGTTAGTTGGATTTAAGCCAGATAGTGTTTTTATTAATTTTGAAGAAATGGAAAAAAGGGTGGATAAGGTTATTATAGGAATTTATGATAAAAGGTTGAGCAAAACAGGAGATTATAATGGCTTGGTTGGTATTAATGTTATAGAAGAGGTAAGTTAGAAAGAAAGGAATAGGTGGTAAAATGAATATTTTTGAAGGAATAAAGGAAAGTTTTAATACATTAAGAATAAAGTACATAAATTGTGAAGGAGATATATTTGAAGATAATCCTATATTTTATATTGCAGGAAGTCAAACATTGCCACCTCCATTAACTCCAGAGGAAGAAGAAGAGGTTTTAAATAGATTGTCTAATGGAGATGAGAGTGTTAGACAAATATTAGTTGAAAAAAACCTTAGGCTAGTTGTATATATTGCAAAAAAGTTTGAAAATACTGGAATAGGAATAGAAGATTTAATATCAATAGGAACTATCGGATTAATGAAATCTATAAATACATTTAATACTGATAAAAATATCAAACTTGCAACATATGCATCACGATGTATAGAAAACGAAATACTAATGTATTTGAGAAAAACAAGTAAAATAAAGGGAGAAGTTTCAATAGATGAGCCTTTGAATCAGGACGGAGATGGTAATGAACTATTATTATCTGACATATTGGGGACAGACGAAGATGCAACTTCTAAAAGAATAGAGGATGAGGTTGATAAAAAATTGCTTAGAGCATCAATGGAAAAATTAAATAAGAGAGAAAAAAATATAATGGAATTGCGTTTTGGATTTAATACTGGTAATGAGAAAACACAAAAGGAAGTGGCAGACATGTTAGGAATTTCACAAAGCTATATTTCTAGATTGGAAAAGAAAATAATTAGTAAAATGAAAAAAGATATAATGAGCAAGACAGGGTAAATTGGGGACGGTTCTTTTTTGGACATTTTGTCCAAAAAAGAACCGTCCCCAATTGGACACAACAAAAGGCTTGATTTTTTTACTTTTTTATAATATAATTTCATAGAAAATAAAATAAGATAAGAGGTAATAAGAATGAAAGCCATAGATATAAGAAATAAATATTTGAATTTTTTTGAAAAACATGGTCATAAGGTAATACCAAGTGCACCGCTAATTCCTGAAAATGATCCATCTGTATTATTTACTACAGCTGGTATGCAGCCTTTGGTTCCATATTTATTGGGAGAAAAACATCCAGAGGGAAAAAGATTAACAGATTACCAAAAGTGCTTAAGAACAGTAGATATTGACGAGGTTGGAGATAATAGACATTTAACTTTCTTTGAAATGCTTGGAAATTGGTCGCTAGGCGATTATTTTAAAGAAGAATCAATTAAGATGAGTTTTGAATTTTTAACAAAAGAGTTGCAAATACCAGTGGAAAAGTTATCTGTAACATGTTTTGCAGGAGATGAAGATGCTCCAAGAGATGAAGAATCTGCAAAAATATGGGAAGAAGTAGGAATGCCAAAAGATCATATATATTTCTTTGGTAAAGATGATAATTGGTGGATAGCAGGAGAAGAAGGACCTTGTGGACCGGATACAGAGATGTTTTATGATACAGGAAAACCAGCTTGTAGTGAACATTGTGATCCTTCATGTGGCTGTGGTAAATATGTTGAAATATGGAATAATGTATTTATGGAATATTATAAAACTAATGAAGGCAAATATACAAAATTGGAGCAAAAAAATGTGGATACAGGTTTGGGATTAGAAAGAATGAATATGTTGCTACAAGGAAAAGAAACACCTTATGATACAGAAATTTTTGAGCCAATTATGAAGAAATTGCAGCAATTAGCAAAAGTGGATAATATACAAAGTAGAAGAATTGTAGCAGAGCATTTAAGATCAAGTATAATGGTTATATCAGATGGTGCAAGACCAAGTAATGTTGATAGAGGTTATATTTTAAGAAGATTGATTCGTAGAATGACACGACATTTGAATAAATTACAAATTGATTTGAATGAGTTGGAAGGCTTAATAGAACTAAATATATCTGTGCTTTGCGAGATGTATCCAGCATTATTAGATAATAAAGAAGTAATAAAGCAAGTTATATTAGAAGAAAAAGACAAATTTGTAAAAACTTTATCAAATGGAGAAAGAGAATTTGCTAAAGTTGTAAAAAGCATGAAAAGTGAGAATAAAACTTTAATTGATGGTCATACTGTTTTTAAATTATATGATACATATGGTTTTCCACCAGAAGTAACTAAGGATTTAGCAGAGGATGAAAACTTGCAAATTGATATGGAGGAATTTCAAAGATTATATAAAGAACATCAAGAAAAATCTAGAGCTGGTTCTGAACAAAAATTTAAGGGTGGTTTGTCTGGAAATGGAGAAATTGAAACAAAATACCATACAGCAACACATTTGTTGAATGCTGCATTGAAACAAGTAATAAGCAAAGACATCCATCAAAGAGGTTCAAACATTACAACAGAAAGAATGAGATTTGATTTTAACTGTGATCATAAATTAACAGATGAAGAAAAGCAAAAGGTAGAGGATTTAGTTAATGAATGGATAAAACAAGAAATTCCAGTAACTGTAGAAGAAATGAAAAAAGAAGATGCAATAAAATCTGGTGCAGAGTGTATGTTTATTGAAAAATATCCAGATATGGTTACAGTATATTCAATAGGAGATGTCTCAAAAGAATTATGTGGGGGACCACATGTTAAAAACACAGGAGAGCTTGGTACCTTTAAAATAAAGAAAGAAGAAGCAAGTTCGGCAGGAATAAGAAGAATAAAAGCAGTTCTAGTAGATTAACTAATAATAAGAAAGGATAAAAAGATATGGAAGATTGTATATTTTGTAAAATTATAAAAAAAGAAATACCTTCAGATATTGTGTATGAAGATGAGGAAATTATAGCTTTTAAAGATATTCACCCATTAGCACCAATTCATATTTTAGTAGTACCTAAAAGGCATATATCGTCTTTGGCAGAGATGACGGAAGAAGACGAAAAAATTATAGGAAAAATTTATACTAAAATTAATAAAATAGCAGATATGCAAGGTGTTAAAGAAAAGGGATATAGAGTTATTGTTAATTGTGGTAAAGATGGCGGACAAGAAGTTATGCACTTACATTTCCACTTGTTAGCGGGTACAAAGTTAGGACAAAAAATTGTTTAAAACAAAAAACTTACAAAAATTTGCATTTATCTATCTTTTTTACATTTTTTGTGATATAATATATGTATATGGGTAAAATAAAAGTTGTATAGGAGGTAGAATGTATGTTTAATAGTAAATATAGCAATGTTCTTACTGTACTTTTAATAATAGTAATACTAGTAATAATAGCTTTGCTAGGTTTTGTAGGATATGATTTTTATAAAAAATATAAAATAAATAAGGATGCATCAGAATATATAGCGCAATATGAAGAAGAAGTAAAACAAAATAATAATGAAATTGAAGAGCCAGAGGATAATACAGTAACAGATAATAATATAGGAGATGCAACTAATCCACTAGATAAATTAGACGAGATGCAGCAAGGAAATTTATCAGGAGGAAGTTCTTCTAGCAAAAAAACATATACATATAAAGGATTTACTGTATTAGGAACAATAGAAATTCCTAAAACAGGAATTAATTATCCAATATTATATGAACAAACTCCAAAAGCTATTGAAACAGCGGTTTCAAGAATGTATGGTCCAATGCCAAATGAAGTAGGAAATCTAGTTATAATAGGACATAATTATAGAAATGGAGCTTTCTTTGGAAAAAATAAGCAATTAGTAGAAGGCGATATTATATATATAACAGATAATAATGGAAAAAAGGTAAAATATACAATCTACAAAAAGCAAATATTAAATCCAGAAGATACGAGTTATATGACTAGAAATACAAATGGAGCCAGAGAAATATCATTATCTACTTGTACAGACGATAGTAAACAAAGACTAGTTATATGGGCAAAAGAATAAAATTTATAAAAATATATAAAAATACGAAAAAAATATTGACAAAAATATATAAATTGAGTAAAATATTATTTGCGTTATTATGATTGATTTAATCATAATAACGCAGTATGGTGGATGTGGCGTAGTTGGTTAACGCGCCAGTTTGTGGCACTGGAGACCGTGGGTTCGAGTCCCATCTTCCACCCCATTAATTTATACATTGGGCTGTAGCCAAGTGGTAAGGCACATGACTTTGACTCATGCATGCGCTAGTTCGAATCTAGCCAGCCCAACCAAGTAAATGATTGCAAAAAATAGCTTGTATTTAAGAATACAAGCTATTTTTGTAGCTATACTTCCATTTGGAAGGAGGATATTTATTTATATTTTTTTCTTATATCTGCTAATAAGTCATTAACATCTATTCCTAAAATATATGCAATAGCAAATAATTCATAGTCCTTTACAGTTCTTTTATTGTTCTCGATATCATATAAACTTTGTCTATGAATACTAATTCCCATAAGTTCCAGTTTTGCAGATAACTTTTCATAAGATAAATTTTTCTTAATTCTATATTCTTTTAGCAACCTTCCAATTACATTCATGTTCTCACCAAATTTTATAATTAATGACATATTTATCACTCCACAAATATTATTGTATTGATTTTAATATTTTTTTATGTTATATTTGTAAGTGTTAACACTTGAATGTTTTTTTAACTAAAATATATTGTAAGAAAGGGGAAAATATGGATTCGATTTTTAAAAGTATAACTTTAAGAGAAGCTAAAGAATTAGCTGATAAAATCAGAGAAACTAAAGAGTATCATTCTTTAGTAGTAGAATTACAATATTTTATAGATTTACAAGATGAAAAAATTACTAATGAAATATTAAATGAATTACAAGAATTAATGAGCAGAATAAAAAAATTAATTGAATTAGATTCAAAAATTAAAGAAAAAGAAAATATGGTTAGTTTATTTGAAGAAATTTCTACTTATTTCAAAGAACAGGAAATTAGAAAAGAAGATTTACAAAATATTTTCAATGGTGAATTATTTAAAATTGTTGAAGAAGTGGATTTAATTAGTGGAAAACAAGAAAAAGAACTTGACTTAATATTTATAACAAGAAAAGGTGCAGATAATTATAAAAAAGAACATAAAAATGAGTACGAAGGTAATTTAAAAATTAAGATTATTGATAATAAAGATATATTATTAGAGAGAATTTTAAGGTTAATAGAAAACAACTATTAAAAGTATTTTGTGTAGTTTTGATTTTTGCCAATCTTTAGTAATTTATTTTATTTTTTATCTATAATTAGTAGTAAAATGTTTTGAATCATGTTATAATACAAATAGTAGAGGGGAGTGATTAAAAATGATGTATCCATATGTGAAATATGGAGATGAGACAGAAGTTGTTTTTTCAAATGTATATATAGAAAATGATATAGAATGTATAGATGTGCATTTTGAACGACCTACAGAAAATGGATTTGACTCTGTTAGAATACAATTACCAACATATAAAGTAACGGTATGGGAAGGTAATTATAGCGAAAAAGAGATAGAATTTTTTAAACAAGTTGTTCAAAATAGTGCGGATTTATTTTATAAATATGCAAAAGAAGGAGGACTTAAAATTGCCTAATATATTTGAATGTTATCGGTTATAAAATATATTTTTGGGCTAATGAAAATAACGAGCCTATTCATGTTCATATTTCAAAAGGAAAACTAACTCAAAATACTACAAAAGTTTGGATAACTAAAATGGGAGGTTGCATAGTAGCTAATAATAAGAGCAGAATACCAGAGCATGAATTAAACAAACTATTAAGTATAATCTCAAGACATTATTTTTTAATTGTATCGAAGTGGCAAGAATATTATAAAGTAAAAGATATAAATGATGTTAAATTTTATTGTTAATATTTGTCTGTCGAGTAAATCGTTATAATATAAAAGGAAGAGGGTAATATATATGTGTACAGCAGTAACTTATAATACAAAGGATCACTACTTTGGACGAAATTTAGATTTGGAGTTTTCATATAATGAAACAGTTACAATAACTCCACGCAATTATTCTTTTAAATTCAGACAAGAAAATGAAATAAATAGTCACTACGCAATTATAGGTATGGCATATGTTGCAAACAATTATCCATTATATTATGATGCTATAAATGAAAAAGGTTTGGGAATGGCAGGTTTAAATTTTCCAACAAACGCAGATTATAAAGAAATAGAAATAGGAAAGAAAAATATAGCACCTTTTGAATTTATACCATACATTTTATCACAATGTTCAAATATAGAAGAAGTAAAAAGAATACTAGAAAGTGTAAATATAGCAAAAATTAATTTTAGTGAGGAATTACCGGCATCACCATTGCATTGGATAATTGCAGATAAAGAAAAATCTATAACAGTTGAAAGTGTAAAAGATGGATTAAAAATATATGATAATTCTGTTGGAGTTCTTACTAATAATCCAACTTTTGATATACACCTATTTAATTTAAATAATTATATGAGTTTATCTACAAAACCACCTGTAAACAATTTTTCACAGGAATTAAATTTAGATACTTATAGTCGTGGAATGGGTGCAATGGGACTTCCTGGAGATTTATCTTCTGCTTCTAGATTTGTAAAGGCTACTTTTACTAAAATGAATTCAAAATCTGGAAATACAGAATCAGAAAGTATAAGTCAATTCTTTCATATATTAGAATCTGTATATCAACAAAGAGGATGTGTATATATGGGTGATGAAAAGTATGAAATAACCATTTACAGTTCTTGTTGCAATATGGATAAAGGTATATATTATTATACTACTTATGAAAATAGTCAAATCACTGGAATAGATATGAATAAAGAAAATTTGGATGGCAGTGAATTAATAAATTATAATTTAATTAAGGGACAACAAATATTAATGCAAAATTAAGTGAAAATAGCAAAATTGAATATAAAAATTACTGGCTAAAGGATGAAATAATACATCTTTAGCCAGTAACTTTTTATATTTATTATTTGACTTCACCATCTTTTATGACTTCATTTGGAGACAAAATATTTTGCTTAGCAATATTAACACTAGAATTTGATATAGTAGATGGATCGACAGATATTCTATCAATTAATTTCTCAGCAAGAATTTCCGTACAAACTTTTGTTGTAACATTAGTTGCCACTTTAATAAATTTCTTTTTAGTATTTTCCTCAGGGTTGTGACTGCCTCCAGTAGATGGAATAAACAGCATTGTTTTCTCAGTAGCTGGAACATATCCAGTGTCTTGACCTGCATATGATGGCATTTCCATATATTGAACATTGTTTTGGCTACAAACATCTTCAATTAGGCAGTTTAGATATGTACTTGTGTTTACCGGAGATCCACTAGAAATTTGGGTTATTGTAGTTTGCGTTTTAGTCTTTTTTTCTACCTTTTGAAGAATATTGTTAAAATCTGCTAAAACATTATCAGGAGTATTGTCTCCCAGCAATCTGAAATCTATCAAACCTTGTGCATTATTTGGAATTTGATTAAAACTTCTGTTATGTCCAGGAGTGCTAATTTCTACTTGACTTGCTCTACCTTTTCCTTCTTTTTCATATTTCTTGCCTAATTTTCTGATTTCCTTTCCTACCAATGCAGTAGTATCAACAGCGTTTACTCTTTTCTTCATAGGTGTAGAACCGGTATGATCAGATTTTCCAGTAACATCATATTGTACTCTGACAGCAGAGCCAATTGAAGTAACAATTCCTAATAAATCCTTATTCTTATCTTTTTTGTATTGCTTATTTAAAATTTTATACTGTTCTATATGCGTTTCTAATGCATAATCAACTTTATCAAAGATTTTATCTACTTCTTCAACATTATCTACATTTTGATGTAAAAGCTTTTTAGATTCAGATATAGCTTCTCTCAATGTGATTGTTTTACCATCTTCAGATTTTTTTTGAACTGTTATCTTATCAAAATCCTCTTCTGTTATAGTTCCATTCAAGTATTTACTTCCTAAACAAGCATTTCCAAACCTGCTAGATTCTTCACAAGAATAAATAACTACTTTTACAATTCCATTACAATTTTTATTTTTAATTAATTCTTCAACTGATTTAAGCCCAACTAAAACACCAACAGGTCCATCATATTGACCACCATTATAAACAGAATCAGTATGAGAACCAATAGCAATAGTTGCTTTTGGTTTATCTCCAAGTACTATTGTTCCACAAATATTTCCTACTTTATCAGTGCTTATTTTCATTCCTAATTCTTGCATTTTTTTAATTATCTTAATTTTATATTCAATATCTTCATTTGTATATGCTAATCTATTAATAGGTTCCTGCAATCCAAAATTAAAAAAGTCTTTTAGTTTTACTGTATTCATTTTATCACTCCTTACATTAACATAAAATATTTTACCACATAATTACAATATCTGCAAGATACAAAGTTGCATTTTAACTAAATTATGACAATAACTTTATAAAAATCAATGAGTATTAGAAAAAAATATTTTTATATATAAAATAACATAATTTGTAAAATATTAATAAAAAAAGTCGGATATATAGATATAATAAATCAAAAATATAATGGAGGAGGAAGAGTATGAGCAAGTTATACAAGCAATATACAGAAAACAAGAAGAATAATACAGATAAGATATATCTTTTCAAGAGTGGTATATTTTACTTGGCATTAAATGAAGATGCACAAAAACTGTCTAAAATTTTTGATTTTAAAATTACTAATCTAAGTGACAAGTTAACAAAAATTGGATTTCCTGGCGGAAGGTTAGAATATTATACAAAACAATTGGAACAGCAAAACATAGAATATGAAATTATAGATTCAAACAATAAAGCAGTAGAGAATGTTTCGGAATACTTAAATAATTTGAAAACAAAGGAAATTATGGATGGACTAATGGAATTAGATATGAATAATGTTACTTTTAAAGAAGCATTTGATATTTTACTTAGTACAAATAAACAATTAAAGCAGATAGCAAATAAAACAGATAACAACTAATCTATTAAGAGAAAGGGGTTTTATGTAATAAAACATGGATACAAATAATTTAGTTATTTATCAAAAATATTTAGAATTAATTTATTATAGCAATGATTTGGTAAGAAAATATCCTAAAAGTGAAAATTTTGCATTAGTTAAAGAAATTAAAAATACATTATACACAGGTCTTAGACATTTAATGTATGCAATAAAAATGTTTAATAAGCAGGATAAACTAAAATCGTTAAATGAGTTTGATATTAATTTGAATCTTTTAAAATTGCATGTTAGATTGTCGTACAAATACAGATATATATCTAATCAGAATTATGAAACATGGAGTAAACATATAACAGATATATGCAATTTGTTAGGAGCGTGGATTTCTTCATGTCTAAAAAAATAAGAAATTGTTTTTATGAAAAATTAACGTTTAAGAAAATGATGGAGGCTCATTATAGAGCAAGAAAGCATAAAGTTTATAGAGAAGAGGTTATCCAATTTGAACTGAATTTAGAAAATAATATTACTAATTTGGTAAACAACATAAGGAATAAAAAATATGTAATGGGAAACTATAGAACCTTTGTAATATACGAACCTAAAGAAAGAGTTATAAAATCATTACCATACGTAGATAGAATAGTACATCAATGGTATGTAGAAGAATTTATTAAACCGTATATAATACCTAAATTCATTAATACTACATATGCATGTCTTGAAGATAGAGGCACGCACAAAGCAACTGAAAAAGTTCAGCAGTATATGAGAATATGTAAAAGAAATTGTGGCGATTTTTGGGTACTAAAGTGTGACATTAGGAAGTTTTTTTATTCAATAGATCCAGTTATACTATATGAAATAATGCAAAAATATATACAAGATAAGGCTTTAATGTCATTTACTAAACTATTAATTTTTGGTAAAAATCATACTACAGGGGAAGTAGGAATTCCAATAGGAAATTATACAAGTCAGTTTTTTGCTAATATATACTTAAATGAGCTTGATCAATATGTTAAGCGAGAATTGAAAATAAAATATTATGTAAGATACATGGATGATTTTGTCTTACTATTAAAAACAAAACAGGAAGCTATAGAAATTAAGAAAAAAATTAATGAATTTATTCAAACAAAATTACATTTATCTTTAAATGACAAATCTAGATATTATCCACAAAAGATGGGAGTGAATTTTTGTGGGTATAGAATTTTTACTACACATAGATTGTTAAGAACGAATAGCAAAAAGAAAATTAAAAGTAATGTAAAGAAGTGGAATAAATTATATTTGAAAGGTAAGTTAGACTTGGAAAAAACTATGCAAAGTATAAATTCGTGGCTTGGACATTCTAGCCATTGCAATTCATATAAATTAACTAAAAAAGTGTTAAATTCATGTGAATTTTTAATGGGACCAAAAATAGAAAGGCAGATGGAACAAAACTTGATAAATGACTTTTTGACTCAATCTCAATAGAAAATTATTATAAAAAATGTAGATTAATGCATAAAAATGTGATAAAATGTTATAAGCATTTATAGAATGAGGTATAATTGAAAATGAAAAATTTATATGAAGAAACAATGTATATTATGAAAAAATACGGAATTTCTGCTAATAAAAAATTAGGTCAAAATTTTCTGGTTGACGAAAATATTGTTCACACTATTATAGAAAAATCTGAAATTACTAAAGAAGATTTGGTAATTGAGATAGGACCTGGACTTGGAACCTTAACATCTCGGACTAATAGAAAAAGCTGGGAAAGTAGTAGCAATAGAATTAGACGAAAGAATGATGCGCATTTTACGAGATAGATTTCTTACTAGTGGCAATTTTGAAGTTATCAATCAAGATGTATTAAAAATGGATTTAAACAAAGTAATATGTGAAAATAAGAAAGAAATTATAAAAAAAGCTAAGATAGTTGCAAACTTGCCATATTATATAACTACACCAATTATAATGAAGTTGTTAGAAGAAAAATTGGATATAGATACAATAACAGTTATGATTCAGAAAGAAGTGGCAGACAGGTTAACAGCTATACCAGGGACGAAGAACACTGGAGCGATTACCTATGCAATAAATTATTATTCTATAGCAAGTAATGTATTAACAGTGCCAAATACTTCGTTTATACCAAAGCCAGAAGTGGAATCAGAAGTTATAAAGTTAGAAATAAGAAAAAAGCCACCTGTTGAAGTTGAAAATGAAGAGCAGTTTTTTAGAATAATTAAATTAGCATTTATGCAGAGGAGAAAAACTTTAGTAAATGCATTATCGAATTCAGAGTTTTTTGAAAGCAAATCGCAAATAGAAGATTTATTAAAAAGCCTAAACATAGATAGTAAAGCTAGGGGAGAGACTTTGACAATAGATCAATATGCAAATATATCAAATAAGGTGAAAAAATGTTGAAAAAAATAAAAATATATACTAAAATATAACTGTATTTTTGCAGTTATATTTTTTAATGAAAAGAAATGGAGAACAATATGCGTATTTTAGGAATAGATCCTGGTTTTGCAATTACAGGATATAGTATAATAGATTATATAGGCAATAAATTTCAACTTATTGATAGTGGAGCAGTTACAACGAAAGCGGGAGAAGCATTTCCAGAACGATTATCAAAATTATATACAGATATAAATATAATAATAGATCAATATAAGCCAGATGCAATATCTGTGGAAGAATTATTTTTTAACAATAATGTTAAAACGGCAATAAATGTTGCACAAGCTAGGGGAATTATATTGGTTGCAGGATGTCAAAAGCAAATACCAACCTATGAATACACACCTTTACAAGTAAAACAAGCTGTAGTTGGTTATGGAAGAGCAGATAAAATGCAGGTTCAAAAAATGGTTAAAACAATATTAAAAGTTGACAAGTTACCTAAACTAGATGATATAACAGATAGTATGGCAATAGCAATTTGTCACGCACATTCTGCAAAATTTGCGCAAAAATTGTAGAATAATAGAAGAAGGAGAGAAACATGCAAGGTGAAAATGAAAATAATCTAAAACTAGTAGCAATTGATTTGGATGGAACATTGTTAAATTCTTATGGAGAAGTAACAGAAGAAAACAGACGAGCGATTGCAATGGCGAATGAAAAAAATGTAAAAGTTATTCTTGCGTCAGGAAGAATGCCTACATCTGTTAAGAATTTTGCAACAGAGCTACATACAACACCATACATTATATGTGGTAATGGGGCTTTAATTTATGATATTATTAATGAAAAAAATATATATGAAGCATTTTTAACAAGAGAAAAGGTATTAGAAATTATTAAATTATGCGAGGACAATAGTATATATTATAATGTATATACAGAAAAAGAAATCTTGGCTAAAAGCATAAACTACAATATTTTGTATTATAACAGTGAGAATAGTAATAAACCGAAAGAAAAGAGAACAAACATAAATATTATAGAAAATTTATATCAATATATAGAAGATACCCCTGATTTAAATATTTTAAAAATAACTATATGTGATAATGATAAAATAATTTTTTCGGGAATTGTAAGAAAGTTGAAAGAATTGAATGACATTGATGTATTAGAAGTTGAACATATGTCGAGGAAGATTATTAAATCCGGAACACAAGAAGTTCCACTAGAATACTTTTATACTGAAATATCAAGTGTAAATGCGAATAAATGGAAAGCAATAGAGTTTTTAATGAGTGTGTTTAATATATCGAAAAATGAAGTTATGGCTATAGGTGATAATGCTAATGATAAAGAAATGGTTGAAAATGCGAAAATAGGAGTGGCTATGGGCAATTCTATGCTACAAGCAAATGAAATAGGAGATGTTTTCGTGAAAGATAATAACTCAAGCGGGGTAGCGGAAGCCTTGTGCAAGTATATAAAATAGCATTATTACAGAAATGTTACACGAAGATTATATTTAGATTACAACTATCAAAATATGTTGTTTTTCACTAATAAATGTTGTAAAATTATATTAATATTGATATTTTGAATAATTATTTAGAGGAGGAATAAAAATGGCAACAAATCCGATGCAAAAAAAAGCAAGAACATCATTCTTATTAGGAGTTTTAGTAACTTTGATTGTGGCTGCGGCAATAATAGCTTTACTATTTGTGCAATTAAATAAATTACAGGAGGAGAAGAACATATTAGAAGCTTCTAAAAAAAGTGTAGCAATAGTAAGCAGTGATATAAAATCAGGAGAAACAGTTTTAGATAAAATAACAACTAAAACAATAACAGGTGACGCAATTCCAGCAAATGCAATTTCTATTGGAGATTTGACAGAAAATACAATTGCAAAAATAGACTTAACAGCAGGAACAGTATTAACTGGCTCAGCTGTAATAGAACCTGAAGATGTATTAACAGCTGATGTTAGAGAACAACAATATAATATGATAATACTACCAGAACAATTAGCAGAACAGGATTATATAGATGTGAGGTTACAATTACCATCTGGACAAGACTACATAGTTGTATCTAAAAAATGCATAAAAAGACAAGAGACTGAAACAATATGGATAAACATGACAGAAGATGAAATATTAACAATGTCTAATGCAATAGTGGAAGCATATAAAATATCAGGCTCTAAATTATATGCAACAAAGTATGTCGAACCAGGAAGTCAAGAAAAAGCATCAGAAACTTATCCTGTAAGTAGAGAGATATTAGAGTTAATTAACAATGATCCTAACGTTGTTGAAGAAGCAAAACAAGGTTTATGGAGAAGATATAATGATGCTCAAGTAAATCAAAGAAATAATGTAATTAATCAATCATTAAATAGAATTGAAGAGGATGAAAGACAGGCTAATTTGGAAACTAATTTAACAGACGAAATTACAAAGACAAAAGAAACTAGAAAACAATATATAGACGAAATGTCGGGAATTACAGAATAAAAAAGGAGAATAAAGTATGGTTTTAGTGGGATTTATAGGTGCGTATGATAAAATTGAATTCATGTTATACTTAGCTAAAATAATGGCAGTGTTGGAAAAAAAGGTTTTAGTAATAGATGCTACAACAAAACAAAAGTCAAGATATATAGTACCTGTTATAAATCCTACTAAATCGTATATAACAGAATTTGAAAAGATTGATGTAGCGGTAGGATTTGAAAACTATGAAGATATAAAAGGATACATAGGAATTTCAGAAAAAGAAGATTTTTCGTATGATGTTGTCTTAGTTGATGCGGATTCTACAGAAGGAATAGAAAATTTTGGATTAAAAAATAGTTATCATAATTATTTTGTTACTTCTTTTGATATATATTCTTTAAAAAAAGGCTTGGAGATTATGAACGATTTACAAGAACCATTACAGCTAACTAAAATATTATTTTCAAGGGATGTTTTAAAATCTGAAAATGACTATTTAAACTTTTTATCGATAGATGCTAAAGTGTTGTGGGATGAAAAAAATATTATTTACTTCCCATTGGACAGTCAGGATCAAAATATAATAATTGAGAATCAAAGAAATTCTAGACTTAAAATAAAGAGATTAACGCAGTTATATAAAAGTAGTTTATATTTCTTGGTGGAACAAATTATGGCAAATGAGCCAAAGGATAAGATAAAACGTGCATTTAAAATTTGTGAAAAAGAGGTGTGATGTATGGCAATTATAGCATTTTGGAGTAATTCATTAAAACCTACAGGACAAACAATGTCAGCAGTGGCAATGGCTACATATATGGGGATAGAACATAATTATAAAGTTTTATTTCTAACAACTGTAAAAGATGATAATTCTTTAGAATTATGTTTTGGGCAAAATAAAAACGTAGCCTCTGTATTTAAAAAAGAAAAGAATGCAGTTACTTTGGATTCAGGAATAGAAGGACTTGCACAAATAGCTTCAAGCAGTAGATTAACACCAGATATGATAACAAATTATACGAAAATAGTATTTAAGGATAGACTAGAAGTAATATATGGATATAAATCAAGACATACTGAAGAAGATCAGGTAATAACTAACAAAATAAATAATGAACTTAAAAAGATATTACTTAATGCAACACAATATTATGATATGATTTTTATTGACCTAGAAAAAGGAACAGATTCAGAAATGACAAAGGAAATCTTGAAAATAGCAGATGTGGTAGTTGTAAATGTTGAGCAAAAATTAAATATGATTAACGATTTTATTGAACTAAATACAAACAATAAAGATATGACTAAAAAAACAATACTAAATATAGGTAGATATGATAGATTTTCTAAATATAATATTAAGAATATATCAAGGTATACTGGAATGAAGAAAAATATATCTACAGTGCCATATAATACACAATATTTTGAGGCAGCAGGAGAAGAAACGGTTGCGGATTTCTTTTTAAGAGTAAGAAGTTCTGACCAATTTGAAACAAACGGAATCTTTTGCACACATATAAAAGATGATTTACAAAAAATAATATATAAAATACAAGAATTACAGTTAAAAGCATAACAAAGGAGGGAGACATATCAATGTTAACAAATATTATACTAACAGTTGCGGTATTAGTAATGGCATTGTGCCTCGTTATTAGAAAAATAAGAAAAAGACAAACTGAAAAACCTGACGAAGTATTAGAAGTTGACGATAAAACTTATACTTTAGAAAAGATGACCGCATTTGTAAAGAGAAGACTAGATGAAATAACAAAAATAAACTTATATGATATTGGTCTTTCAGAAGAAGAATTGAAAAGAAGGAAGAAGAAAAAATACGAATTAAAAAAGGCTTTAAAAGGATGTACATATGGTGATGTTAATGATAAGAAATATGTAAAAGAACTAATATTTGACATATTATCTAAAGAATACGGAGTTGACGAAACCAATATATCTAAAGCAATTCCTTTTGATGTTCCATCATTACTAACAGACCAAGATAAATTTGATATACTATTATATGCTTATAAAAAGGAATTTGGTTATGAAGCTTTAACCCAAATAATAAAGAAATATAATTTGGCTAATTTAAAATACATTTCAGGAGAAACAAAACCATGTTATGTTATAACTGGAGAAGAGATTAGTGATATCTATGAAAAAGAGCAGTTAACATTAGATTTCTCTGACAAATTAAATGTTGTTGTACAAAGGATTTATCAACACTATAAGGGATATAGTAGTATTGATGAAGTAAGAGATATGAATATAGATGGCGTTTCTGGCGGTGTTTCTGGTTTACCAGAATCTTTCTTAAGCCAAGTTGCTCAAACAGATGGAGATTACTTAGATCAAGTGTTAGAAAATAAAGTACCAAGAGCTTGTGATAGTATATGGATATTCTTTCAAGGTAAATCAATACGATTGGCATTCTTATCATTTGGTACTGAAAGTGAACTTAAGAGAGTATGTCAAAACATATATAAATATAATAATCCAGGACAGTTATCAGATACAAATGGTTATAAAATTAATGAAATGAAAGACGGATCTCGTGTTGTTGTTGTAAGACCATCTTTCTCTGAAACATGGGCATTTTTCGTAAGAAAATTTGATGTTAAGAGAGCAACATTAGAGCAATTAATTTTATTTCCAGGAAAAGAAGATACAATTGAGTTATTAAAATACTTAGTAAAAGGAGCAAGAATTATAGCACTTACTGGTGAGCAAGGTTGTGGTAAAACAACAATGCTTATGGGTATGATAGAAAATATATATGAAACTATGAACATAAGGGTTCAGGAAACTGCATTCGAGTTGCACTTAAGAAAAATATATCCAACAAGAAATATTTTGACTTTTAGGGAAACAGATACAATTTCAGGACAAGAAGGTCTAGATGTTCAGAAGAAAACTGATGGTTCCGTAAACATTATAGGTGAGGTTGCAACTGACCCCGTAGCATCTTGGATGATTCAGGCAGCACAGGTTGCTTCTAAGTTTACATTGTTTACTCACCATGCTAAAACTTTTCCAAACTTAGTAACAGCATTAAGAAACTCAATGTTAAGAACTGGTGTGTTCAAAGATGAGAAAACGGCTGAAGAGCAGGTTGTTCAAGTTTTGAACTTTGATATACATTTAGTAAAAGACTTTAGAGGAAGAAGATACATAGAAAGAATAACAGAATGTATACCAATTGAAAATAAAAATGAATATACTTTTGAACATAGAAATGAAAAAACAATAGAAGGAAAATTTGATAAATTTTTTGATAATGCAACAAGATATTTTTCAAAAGTAACAGATAAACAGATGTATGATTATGTTAATATACTAGAATATATTGATGGAGAATATGTAATTACAAATAAAATTTCAGACGAAAATATTAGAGGAATGCGAAACAATATGGATGAAACGGATATTGAAGCATTTGATAAATTCATTGAAAGAAAATGGGGAATTAGAGTAGTTTCAGATAATGGAAGAATAGAAAAAATTGGTGAGCCAAGTCAAGAGGGAGTAGCAGCAAAACGCGGAAGAAAACCAAAACTAACAAAATAAAGGAATAGGAGGTGCTTTTTGTGGATAATCAAATAATGAAGTACGGTTTGATAGGCATATTTGGAATTTTTGCAGTAATAGTTATAGCATATTTATTTCTAATGAGAAAAATGAAAAATTCAGATATGCAAAAAGCTATGAAACTTAGAGCAGGTACAGAAGGAAATGCTTTTTCTTCAGATGTAATTTATCAAAAATTGTACATGATTTACATAAAAACACCATTTATAAAAAGATATCTAATAAAAATAAGACGAAGACTTGAAATTATCAACATAGACGATGAATACATGACTAGAAAGCAAACTGCCACAATATTAACAAGAGGATTAATAATAGTTATATTATTGTCATTACTAATATTTATATTTGCTTCAGGAAATGTGTTATTACTTTGCATTCTATTAATATTTGAAGTGTTTATACTTGAAACATTGATGGACGGAATGGTAGATAAAATGGACAATAAATTGCTAAAGCAGCAGATTGATTTGTTTTCAGAAATAAGACATGCATATCATGAATCAAACATGGTTGAAGAAGCAATTTATCAAGTATCACAAAATGATGAAGTGGAAGTATCAAGACAAGCAGAAAAAATATATGAAATATTAATATCAGATGAGCCGGAAGTAGAATTAGAAAAATATTATGATGTGGCTCCTAATAGCTACTTAAAAGAATTTGCTGGAGTATCATATTTAACAAAAGAATTTGGAGATAGAAAAGTAGATGGTGCATCTTTATACTTGAAGAATTTGAATAATATCACACAAGAAATGCAACTAGAAATACTAAAAAGAGATAAATTAGATTATGTATTTCAAAGTTTGTCATTTATAGCAGTTGCACCTATTTTATTGATAGAACCATTAAAGAATTGGGCTGTGGGACAATTTAGTTTTACATCACAATTTTATGATGGTAAAGGTGGACTTATTGTACAGACTATTATATTGGTTTTAACATTTGTATGTTATACATTAATTAGAAAAGTAAAAGATACCTCGTCAACAAATGCTAATGTAAAGAATACAGAAAATCCATGGCAAGCGAAGGTATATAAAAGATTAAAGAAAATAATTGATTTGGTAATACCAAAAAAAGGTACCAAAGATTATAGAAAAATAATTCAGTTATTAAAAGATGCAGCTTCAAAACAAAAAATTGAATGGTTATATGTTAATAAAATTGCAATTTGTATTGTATCAGGAATTGTGTCCCTACTAATGTTTAACCAATTACACAAAACTGCTATAAATTATATATATGAAGAGCCGACTTCGGATTATAATATACTCGGGCAGATGTCGGAAACTGACGAAAGAAAAGCAATGCAGTTAACAGAGCAAGATAACTTTTTCTTGGATATGTTTAAAGGCAAACAAAATACTACGGTAGAACAAATAGAAGTTGCAATGGAAAAATCAAAGTATTATGAAGATGCTGGAGAAGAAGAAATAAAGGAAGCAGCTGAAAGAGTTTTTGACAAATTACAAATAATAAATAGTGAATATATGCAATGGTTTGAATGGCTGTTGGCATTGGTGTTTGCGAGTGTTGGGTATATGGCTCCAACTTTAATGTTACGTTTCCAAGTAAAAATGAGACAGTTAGAGATGGAAGACGAGGTTATGCAGTTCCAAACTATTATATTAATGCTTATGAGAATTGAGAGAGTTAATGTTGAAATTATATTAGAATGGCTAGAAAGATATTCTAATATATTTAGAGAGCCAATTACAAAATGTGTTAATAACTATGAAAGTGGTGCATGGGAAGCTCTAGAAGAATTAAAAAATGATGTATCATATATGCAGTTTATTAGGATTGTTGAAAGTTTACAAGCTGCAGTTGAAAAAATACCAATTAAAGATGCATTTGACGAATTAGATACGGAAAGAAATTACTATCAAGAGAAGAGAAAAGAGTCAAATGAAAGATTGATTAGTAGAAAAGGAATGATAGGTAAAGTTATAGGATTTGCTCCAATGATTGTACTGTTTGTTGGATATTTAATAGTTCCACTAGTTGTAATAGGTATGATGAGTATGACAAGTTCATTTGGTACTATGTCTGATATGATGTAGAAATATGGAAGAAGGAGGAAAGGTTGATTAAATTTGTTTAATCAACCTAACTGTAAGTATGGATAATGCAACAAAGGCCTTGTATATTGCAGGTACCATATTAATGGCAATAATGGTTGTATCAGTAGTTGTTTTGGTATGGAATAATGCATCAGATTGGTTAGGTTCAGAAGAAAGAATGAAAGTTTCGGATCAAATACGAGCATTCAATACAGATTATGAAGCTTTTAATAAAAAATTATTAAGAGCAACAGATGTAATTTCAATTATAAATAAGGCGGAAAATAATAATAGAAAATATGCAAAAACTAATAATATACCAACTACTAGGCAAATAAGAAAAGATGAAGTGAATGAGCCTAATTATTTTATTACAATAGAAATTTCTTTTCTATGGGATTTCCCTGATGGAAGTGGTAGTGGATACTTAGATACATCCGGTTACTTTTCAACAATAAGAAATAATGAAACTAATCTACAAAATTTTAAAGAAAATCTAATTTTTGATTGTACAACTACAGGATACAATACAGAAACAGGAAGAATAAATTATATGAAGTTTGTTGGGTATGACAAAAAGCAAATAATTGATAATAGTTAGGAGTGTGAGGGTAAATGGAAAATGCTTCAAAAGCTTTATGGTTAGCAGCAGAAATGTTGCTAGGGGTTATGATACTTATGGTAGTTGTTGTTTCATTTACCGCAGTACAAGATTTTAGTAGTGAAATAGATGGTAATATACAGTCAAAAATGGTAGCAGAATTTAACTCAAAATTTGAACCGTATAATAATAGAAATAATCTAACACCACAGGATGTAGTTACTCTTGTGAACCTTGTTAAAGACTATAACTCTAAAGAAGATAGATATAAAGAAATAACTATAGTTTTCGAGGGTGGAGGAATAGATGGTAAATATAAGACTATGATAAATACTTATAGTATAAATTCGAATATTGCAGATCAATTTATCCAAGCATATGCTCCTAAGGAACAAGTTGTAAACGGGAAGAAAACATTAATTTATACTAAATTTACTTGTGAAATGGAGTATGATGCAACAAGGGGTTATGTATCTACTATAAAATTGAAAAAAACATAAAAATTTACATAAATAGTACAAGATACCTGAAAAAAACACAAAAAATATATAAAAAAATGTTGATTTAAAACGAATAAAATAGTATAATATAAAGGAACGTACAATATGAAAAAAACACTTATTTTTATTTTGATTATTACTGCAGTAGTTGTAATTGTTTGCGCAACGAGTATTTTAGAGAATAATCAAAAAGTACAAGCAGTAAAAAAATTCAACCAAGAATATGAAATGTACTTAGATAAAGAAATATTTGGAGCAGATGTTGCTACATTAATAAATAAAGCAGTAAATACTAATTTGAAAAATAATATAATGCAAGATGAAGAAAAGAACTTTATTGCAAATGATACAAATTCACTTCAAATAGAAATATGCTTTTTGTATGACGAAGAAACAGGTGAAACAAGAACATATAATATGGAAAAAGTTTATTATAGAGGAATACAAGAATTTATACAAAATTTTAATTTAACAACTTTTAAAATTGATAGTATAGAATATCACCAAACAACTGGAAGAGTTAGTAAAATTGTATTTAAGCAAATAGAAGCATAATAAAAATGTTATTAATATTTTAGATATAAAATCTAAAGATAAAAATATAAAATAGGAACTTTAAGGAGGAAAAGTTATGGAGAACGCTTCAAAAGCACTATTAATTGCAGGTGCTATATTAATTGTTATTTTGTTAATAGGAGTTGGTATGATGGTATACCAAGGTGCAATGGGTACTGTTAATGAAGGTATATCAAGTATGAACCAACAAGAAAAACAAGCTTATAATGAAAAATTTGAAAGATATGCAGGAACTACAAAAAAAGGTTCTGATGTAAGAGCATTAATTCAAGATGTTATGTCTAATAACTCTGAGAATAAAGAGGTACCAGAAAAAATAGTTGGTCTTTCATTAGGAAAAGGTGTATGTGGAAATAATGCAGACGAGAAATTTGCATCAGGTGAAAAAACAGCAGAGAATTTACAGAAGGAATTAAATCAAATGTCTGTTGATAGATCAAAGGTTAATTCTTCAGCACTTTTTACTGTTATTGTTGAAAGAGACATAGACACAGGACTAGTAAATCAAGTAAATGTTACAAAAAATTCAGCTACAAAATAAATAAAGGATGATGGCTTATGGAGAATGCTGTAGATGCTTTAAAAATATCTTTTGCTATGTTTGTTTTTGCATTAGCATTAGCATTGATGTTTAATGTAGTTGCTCAAGCCAGGGCGACTGGCGATATAGTATTTCAGCTAAACGATAAGACAGAAGACTATGAATATGTTACTTCTAGTTCAGGCGATTATAATGCACAAAAAGACAGAATCGTTGGTTGGGAAACTATCTTGCCAACGATTTATCGTTATCATAAGGAACAATATGGTGTAACGATTGTAGATACTTCTGGAAAACCAATAGTAAGGTTTGACTTAAATGCTGAAAGTCAATTAGGAAACTGGCAGGATATTTTAAAATGGAAAGATATTACGAGTAGCACTAATAGTCAATTATATAATCAATATCAAACTACAATTGAGGCGTACAAAACCACATATAATGATATTAAATATATATTAGATGAAGTGGATAATGTTATAGATAAAGAAATTCCGGGAAGAGATAGCAATTATAAATTAATTAATCAATTAGACAATCTAACGGATTTATATAAAGTTGATAATAATGCTAATGTAAGTGTTAAAATTGGTGCACCTTGGATAGGAAATGCAGATGAAATATTAAAAAGAATAGCTGTGGATGCAGGTGGCGGAGTTTATTCTAGAAATATGATAAATTATACAGGAAAAAACTTACTAGGAAATTATAAAAATAGAAAGTTCAAAGAAAAATTTGTTGAAATTCAAACAAGTGGAATTATTGCAACAGATGGAAATACTAATGATTCTCTTGAAGTTACAAATGTAAACCGTAAATTAGAAATAATATATATTATGCAATAGTATAAAGGAGGAGAAGAAATGGGAGATACAGTAATGACTATAGTTGCTATATTTCTAGCTGCAATATTGATGTTTGTATTTCCATTAATGTCAATATCAGAAAGAACAGATGATATTGCACAATTAAGAGTACAAACTGCTACAGTTGAATATGTGGATGATGTAAGGACAACTGGAAGAGTATCAAGGGATGAGTATGAAAGTTATTTACAAACATTAGCTTCAACTGGAAATACTTATGATGTAGATATGGAAGTAAAGGTACTAGATGAAAATCCAGGTAAAAAAACTTCACAGACAGAGCAAACTAAAATAGGAGAAAACATATATTATTCAATGTATACTTCACAAATAGAAGACGAATGGAATTCTAGAAACGGAGTTATGAAATTGAAAGAAGGAGATATGGTAGTTGTAACTGTTAAAAATACTAATACTACAATTGCACAGATGTTGAAAAATTTCCTATATAGTATAACTGGAAATGAAACTTATAAGATTTCCGCACAACACACAGGAGTTGTTATGACAAATGGTAGTAACAATTAATTGCTAAAGAATAAGGTGATAATAAATGAAATTACAAAATTTAACAGTAATATTTGCTATAATCGTTATACCGGTTTCATTAATATTATCTGCATATATACAAGTACAAATAGATACAGCCAGCTTACAAGCACAATATGATACTAAGTTATTAAATGCAACACATGATGCAATAGAGGCTTTTCAATTAAATACTTTAAATAATGATTATTCGATTAATTCGGACTCTTTGCGCCGTGATATAAAGGCTGCACTGTCTACATTTACAAATAGTCTGTCAACAGCTATAGGGTTTGGAATGTCTGCAAATCGTACGGTGTTGTCATATATTCCGGCTGTGGTTTTTACGTTGTATGATGGATATTATGTATATTCGCCAGATTTAAATGAAGATACTAATAATTATGAACATGTATTAAAACCATATGTGTATTATTCTGCAAAATATGTTACATCTTATGATGATATAGTTGTAAATTATTCTTTAGATAATTTTATTACTGTATATGGAAAAGTAAATGGAACATATTTAAATAATTCAGGATACGTAATTGATTTAGATAGTGTTAAACTTTCAAATGATGGTAAAGTAATAGAGTACGATGGAATGGACATTTCTACTGAAACTGTAGGTGTAAATTCAGCAGATAGTAATAGTGTTAAGGAATATTATCAAAATGCATATAATTTTTCAAAATGGCTAAACGATAAAGGAATATATGGAATTGTAAAATCAGAAAATGCAGTTAGAGCAGATGGAAAAAAATATAGTGATGCGTATAAAGAGTATAATGCAAATGATGAAGAAATATTGAGGTTTAGCATAGCAAAAGGAAATACAGAGGAAGTTGCAACTTCAATGTTTAATGAGCATAAACGCGATATAATGAGATTATCAATACAAGATAATTTGAACTCAGCAATTGCAAATTATAATGGACATTCGGAAGGTTTGTCAACCTTTGCAATGCCGAAATTAACAGAACAAGACTGGAGCAAGATATTAACTAATGTAAATATGATTTCATTTATGCAAGGTATACAAGTTGGTACAAAATTATATAATAATTATGCTATTATAACTAGTACAAGTAATAAGCAATATGTTTCGCCAGAATCTTTGTACTTTGTTGAATATGATAATACAGGTAAATCTCTAGGTGAATATCATAAAATAAATTGTGAAAAATTGCATTTGGCAAGTAATTCAGATCATATAATTGTGGGTTACAAAGGTGCAGATTTTGAAAAAAGAAGAACTGTAGAGACGAATGCAAGTGGAAATCAGATAGAATATTATACATATTTGCATAGTGAACTTGGATGTTATAAATGTATAGTAAATTCAATAGAAGAAGATAATATAGATGTAAGAAATTCTAATGCTAGTAATGCTAAGCAATTGAAAAAAGCATATTACTATGCTTTAGCTCGAGAAAGGAATAATTTGTATAAAACAATACAAATTTATTGAGTTTAAAAATATAAAACATGGACAAACTAATAATAAATAAATTTTATAGGAAAATTTTGAAAGACTAGAAAGGAAGATAAAATGACAAGAACTATAAAACCATTATTTATTATTAGTTTTTTATTATTAATATTAGTATATGTTGCAAGTATTACAAATATGCCAGATAAAATAATATTATTTCAAGGAGAAGGATATTCTTTAAAAAAAGTACCTGGACTAGAAATAGAAGCAGTACAGGCTTCAACTAATTTGGCAACAGATTTAAAAACAGGAATAGAACAAGTTGGAAAAGTTGAATATAAAGTTAGTCTATTTGGAGGGATACCCTTAAAAGATATTAGTGTAAGTGTAATACCAAAAACATATGTAGTACCATTAGGAAATGCTATTGGTTTAAAGTTATACACTAATGGAGTATTAGTAGTTGGAATGTCTGAAATAAATGGAAAAAAACCATATGAAAATACAGGAATAGAAGAAGGAGATATGATAGTTAATGTAGACAATGTAGCAATAAATAGTACGGCTGAATTAGTAAAAGTGGTAAACAAAGCAGGAGAAAAAGAGATTGAAGTAGAATATGTAAGGAAAGGAAAAACTATGCAGACAAGCATAATTCCAGTAGAAACAGAAAATAATGTGTATAAACTGGGATTATGGGTACGAGATGCAGCAGCAGGTGTTGGAACAGTGAGCTTTTATGAGCCATCAAGTGGAATGTTTGCTGCCTTAGGTCATGGAATACAAGATGTTGACACACAAGAACTTTTAACAATTGCAAAAGGAGATTTTGTAACAACAAGAATATTGTCTATCACAAAGGGTACAAAAGGAAACCCTGGAAAAATACAAGGTTCAATTGATAATCAAACTACATTAGGAGAAATATATAAAAATACAGAATTTGGTATATATGGTAAATTAAATAACACTGCAGCTCTGAATATAAATGCTAGTGATGCTGTGGAAGTTGCAGGTAGAGATGAAATACAAACAGGAGAAGCAAAAATAATATGTACATTAGAAGATAATATAAAAAAAGAATATAAAGTAGAAATAGAAAAAATATATAAAAATAATAATGAAAACAACAAAAGTATGCTAATAAAAATAACAGATAAAGACTTAATAGAAAAAACAGGTGGAATAATACAAGGTATGAGCGGAAGCCCAATTATTCAAAACGGAAAATTAGTTGGAGCACTAACCCATGTATTAGTCAACAATCCAGAAATGGGCTATGGAGTTTTTGCAGACATTATGGTAAAGCAAATGTCCAATTAAAAAGTTGCTGGATTTTCAGCAACTTTTTAATAACATAGGTCCTAAATCTGTAATATTACCAGCCCCTAAGGTTAGTATAATATCATTGTTTTTGGCATTATTTTTTATATATTTTACAATTTCATTAAAATCTGAAATATATTCGCATTGTTTCCCAAATTCTTTTATTTTATAAGCCAAATCTTTTGAAGTTATATTATAAGTGTTAGTTTCACGAGCTGCGTAAATATCAGTAATAATAACATGATCGTAGCTCATTAGTGCTTTTGCAAAATCTTCTAACAAATTTTTAGTTCTACTATAAGTATGTGGCTGAAAAACAACCCAAGCTTCATTGAATTGCTTGTTATATAAAGCGTTTCGTGTTGCAATTATTTCAGTTGGATGGTGTGCATAATCATCATATACTGATATGTTATTGAAACTACCTTTATATTCTAGACGCCTATGGGCACCAGTAAATTCTGACAAAGCTATCTTTATTGTATCAGCAGAAATACCATAAAAATCACATAAAGCGATACAAGATAATGCATTTAATACATTATGGTTACCTGCTACAGAAAGTGTAAAGTTACCATATAATTCGCCATTTTTGTATGCACTAAAAGTAGGAAAGCCATTTTTATCAAAGGTAATATTTTTTGCTATAAAATTGGCATTTTCGTTTTTTAGTCCATAAGTAATGGCATGTGCATTGGTGTATTTTATTAAGTCTAAGCAATTAGCATCATCTGCATTTACAACGATTAAGCCATCATTTGGTAGAAGCTTAGCATAATTAATAAAAGCATTTTTTATATTATCTAGATTTTTAAAATAGTCTAAATGGTCATTATCTATATTTAAAATTATTTCTGCTTTTGGATGAAATTTTAAAAAGCTTTCAACATATTCACAGGCTTCTAAAATAAAATATTCGCTGTTTCCTATTTTGTAATTGCCATCTAATTGTTTTAACAATCCGCCTACTTGGATATTAGGATCTAATCCAGCTTCAAGGAAACACATTGAAACCATTGAGGTTGTGGTAGTTTTTCCATGAGTACCTGAAATACAGATAGTATTTTCAAATGCTTGAGTGATTTCTCCTAAAAAATCACACCTTTCAATTAGCTTAATACCAAGTTCTTTGGCATAAAGCATTTCAGGATCGTCGCTTTTTATTGCAGCAGTATATACAACAATATCAGCTGTTTTTAAAGCATCAAAATTATGACCGATTATTACAGGGATTCCGTTTGATACTAATTTATCTATTATTTCAGAGCAATTAGCATCAGAACCTGTTACAGTAATTCCCCAATGATGTAACATTTCGGCGATTCCACTCATGCTAACTCCACCTATACCAAGCATATGTACATGTTTATATTTTTTGAAATTTTCTATTTTTGCCAAAGCCTGTGGCCTCCTTTCTAAAAACAGTTAAATTATATACTTTTATTAAAGAAAATTCAATACTATTATATGTATTATGTGTAAAATTTGTTAAATTATTCATAAAATCATTAAGAAAGACTTGCAATATAATTAAAAAGTGATATAATATAGGAACTGATTTATATTTTGAAAGGATGAAAAAAATGAGTTTAAAAGTTGAAAAGACAGATAAAAAAGATGAATTAAAATTAGAATTTACTATTGAGGCTGCAAAATTTGATGAAGCAATTAATAAGGTATTTGCAAAAAGTGCAAAGTATTTTAACATACCTGGTTTTAGAAAAGGAAAAGCACCAATGAAAATAGTAGAAAGGTATTATGGAGAAAAAATCTTTTATGAAGATGCATTTAATGAAGTAGTACCAGAAGAATATGCAAGAGAGCTAAAGGAAAATAATATTGAGGCTGTAAGTAGACCAGATATAGATATAAAGCAGATTGGAAAAGGACAAGACTTAATTTTTACTGCAGTTGTCCAAACAAAACCAGAGGTAAAATTAGGTAAATATAAAGGTATAGAAATTAAGAAAATAGAGTATAATGTAACTGACCATGATATAGAGCATGAGTTAGGACATATGCAAGAAAAGAATGCAAGATTAATAACAATTGAAGATAGACCAGTAGAAAATGGTGATATTACAGTTATTGATTTTGAAGGATTTGTTGATGGAAAAGCCTTTGAAGGTGGAAAAGCTGAAAATCATGAATTGACAATAGGAAGTGGAGCATTTATACCAGGATTTGAAGAGCAAATTATAGGAATGAAGATTGACGAAGAAAAGGATATAAATGTAAAATTCCCAGAAGAATATTTCTCAGAAGAATTAAAAGGAAAAGATGCTACTTTTAAAGTAAAATTACATGAAATCAAGAAAAAAGAATTGCCAAAATTAGATGATGATTTTGCAAAAGATGTTAGTGAATTTAATACTTTAGAAGAATTGAAAAATAGTATAAAAGAAAAATTAGAAGAAGAAAATAGCAGAAGAGCAAAAAATGAAACTGGTGAAGCAGTTTTGAAAGCAATCTGTGATAAGGTAGAAATTGATATTCCATCAGGTATGATAGAATCTGAAGTTGATAATATGGTAAGTGATGTTGAACAAAGACTAAGTTATCAAGGATTAGATTTAACTACTTATTTGCAATATATGGGTAAAACACTTGAAGAATTTAGAAAAGAATATGAAGAACAAGCAGGTATTGCTGTTAAGAATCGTCTAGTTTTAGAAGCTATAATAAAAGAAGAAAAAATAGAAGTAGACGAAAAAGATGTAGAAGCAAAAATAAAGGAAATGTCAGAAATATACGGTAAAACAGAAGAAGAATTAAAGAAAAATGAAAACTTTGTAAATTATGTAAGAGATGCATTAAAAAATGAGCAAGTTATGGAGTTTATTGTACAAAATGCAAAAATAAAATAATGTAGCAATAGAGTCAGAAATCACAAGTTAAAGGGGGAAAATTGGAATTCAATAAAAAGAGTTCGCAAAGTTGTGCCAATAGCTTTGAAATCTGACTTTTGTTAATATATTTAAGGAGGGTAAAATAATGGATAATAGTTTAGTTCCATATGTTGTTGAACAAACAAATAAGGGAGAGAGATCATATGATATATTCTCTAGACTTTTAAAAGACAGAATAATATTTTTAGGAGAGCAAGTAGACGCAACTTCTGCAAGTTTAGTTGTTGCACAATTGTTATTTTTGGAGTCAGAAGACCCAGACAAAGAAATATTTTTATATATAAATAGCCCAGGAGGATCTATTACAGATGGTATGGCAATTGTAGATACAATGAATTATATAAAATGTCCAGTATCAACAATATGCGTGGGTCTAGCAGCAAGTATGGGAGCAGTTTTATTAACATCAGGAGAAAAAGGAAAAAGATATGCTACTCCTAATGCAGAAATATTGATACATCAACCATTAATATCTGGTGGCTTATCGGGTCAAACTACTGAAATAAAAATACATGCAGACCATATGGTAAGGACAAGAGAAAAATTAAATAAATTGTTAAGTGAAAGAACAGGTCAACCATTAGAGATTATTGAAAAGGATACTGAAAGAGATCATTATATGACAGCAGAGGAAGCTTTGAAATATGGATTAATTGATGGAATAATGGATAAAAGAGCGTAACTAATGATAAAAAACATATAAAGGAGGGTATAATGGCAAAGAATCAAGGTGAAAAGAATATAAAATGTTCTTTTTGTGGAAAACCACAAGAAAGTGTAAAAAGAATCGTAGCAGGACCAGGAGTATATATATGTGACGAGTGTATAGCACTTTGCAAAAGTATAGTGGACGAAGAATATTATGATGATGAAGAATATATTGAAAAAGAGGAAGGTTTTAGACTACCTAAGCCAGACGAAATAAAGAATATATTGGATCAATATGTAATAGGACAGGAAGATGCTAAAAAAACTTTGGCAGTTGCAGTGTATAATCATTATAAAAGAATTAATAATGAAGAAAAAATGGGAGATGTTGAAATACAAAAAAGTAATGTGCTATTATTAGGCCCAACTGGTTGTGGAAAAACATTACTAGCACAAACTTTAGCAAGAATATTAAATGTACCGTTTGCAATTGCAGATGCAACTACATTGACAGAGGCTGGATATGTAGGAGAAGATGTAGAAAATATTTTATTAAAATTAATTCAAGCAGCAGATTACGATATTGACTTGGCACAAAAAGGAATTATATATATTGATGAGATAGATAAAATATCTAGAAAATCTGAAAACCCTTCAATTACAAGAGATGTTAGCGGTGAGGGTGTACAACAAGCTTTGTTAAAAATAATAGAAGGAACAGTTGCATCCGTTCCACCACAAGGGGGAAGAAAACATCCACATCAAGAATTTTTGCAAATAAATACACAAAATATTCTATTTATTTGTGGAGGTGCTTTTGAGGGCCTAGATAAAATCATAAATGACAGAGTTGGTAAGAAAACAATAGGCTTTGGTGCTAAGATAGAAACGAAAAAGGAAATAGATAAGTCAGCTATTTATGCAGAATTATTACCACAAGATTTGTTAAAATTTGGTTTAATACCAGAATTTGTGGGAAGATTGCCAATAGTAGCTACATTGCAAGAGTTAGATAGAGATACTTTGATAAAAATAGTGACAGAACCAAAGAATGCATTGGTAAAACAATATAAAAAGTTATTAGAACTAGATGATGTTGAATTAGAATTTGAAGCAGAGGCTTTAAATTTAATAGTGGATAAGGCGATTGAAAGAAAAACTGGAGCTAGAGGTTTGCGTTCTATTATAGAAGAGATAATGAGGGATATAATGTTCGATATTCCGTCAAATCCTAAAATTGAGAAGTGTATTATTACAAAGGAAACTGTGGAAGGAACAGAAAAACCAAAACTAGTTTTAAATGAAGATAAGAAACCAGTAGTCCAGATTAAAAAGAAAAAGGTTGTTACCAAGAAAAATGGAGAATCAGCATAAAAGTTTGGATTTAACTATATGAAAAGAAATAAAAATAAGAGTTATTGTATAATTTATGTATTATGATTAACTCTTATTTTTTTGTGTTCTATTTAGCTAATTCGTATATTGCCTTAGCATAGATTTTTGAGCTTAGTATTAAATTATCAATTGAAATAAATTCGTCAATCTGGTGGCACATATCTTTTTCACCGGGCATATTTGCACCAAAGGATATGCAATTATCAAAAGCACGAGCATAGGTAGCTCCACCTATAGCAATAGGTTTTTCATTTAAACCTGTTGTAGTATTGAAGATATTGCAAAGTGTAGTAACAAGCTCGGAGTCTGGATTTATATATAATGCGGATTTTTCACCACTATAGTCAATGTTTACATTATGAGTTGATGCGGTTGAATTTATTTTATTCTTTATAGCTATTATAGATGTGTTTACAGGAATTCGTATGTTAGAAGATATTTGTAATGTTCCGTCTTTAAAGTATATTTGCGACACATTAAAAGTTAGTTTTCCGCTTTCGTCTTCACAATATATTTCTAAATTTTCACCATTGTACTGTGTGTTAATGAATTGGTAAAAATAAGATATAATTGGAATATCTATGTTATACTTTTCTAGAAATTCATATAGAATAACTATTGCCTTTGAAATGGCATTGTCACCCAAATCAGGATGAGCGGAGTGTGCAGCAATACCGTGTGATATAATGGAAATAGAGTTAGAGATTTCTTGTATAATTTCTATAGAATAGTTATGATTTTCTACTAAATTTTTTAGTGTTAATATATATTCATTACATTTTTGATTATCGCTAATATTTAATTTGATTTTGCAGTATTTTGGTACTACATTAATAGCATTATTATTGTCACATACTTCTGCTATTGATATTGTATCTTGAACAATTTCTTGTGAAAAGTGAGCATTGAGTAGTGCTTTTTCAGCATATATACATGGAAAATCGGCATCAGGGCTAAATCCAATAGTAGGAGCTTCTTCGTGCCTTTTATAATAATTAATACACTTCCAGTCATTCTCTTCATTAAGACCAACAATTAATCTAACTCTCTTTTGTACTTGACAAGTATCCATAACAGCTTTCATAGCATACAAACTAGCAATTACAGGACCTTTATCGTCTATGGCACCTCTACCATAAATTTTTCCATCGAGTACAGTTGCACTAAAAGGAGGAAATTTCCAATTTTCTCCTGCAGGAACAACATCAAGATGACCGATAATTCCTACTAATTCTTTGCCTTCTCCAAACTCAATATAACCACAATATCCATCTAAATTCTTGGTCCTAAACCCAAGCTTATTGCCGAGTTCTAATAAATAATCTAATGCATCTGCACAATTTTTTCCAAATGGCTCTAGTCTATTTTCAGAAGTTGTAAGAACACTAGGTATTTGTATTAATTTACGGGTATTAGAAATAATATCATCTTTCATACTATCAATTTTAGAATTTAACATATATCATAACATATCCTTTCTGCCTTTATTGGCGATATCAATTATAGTATATCATAGTTATATGAAAAAGGAAATGAATTTATGATAATTGTTAGGATACTATGGAACAAAAAATATTGGTAACATAAAATTCACAATAAAAATTATTATTAATATATTATATAAAGGGGTGTGAAAATAATGAAAAAGCTGTTTAAAATAATTATAGTGCTCCTTATGATAATAGTTTTTAGTTTGTTGAGACATACATATGTATATGCGTTATCACCTTCTAGTAATGTTGTTCTTGCAGGTATAGATGTTAGTAATTTTCAAGGAATTGTGGATTATTCAAAGGTTAAGGCTTCAGGAATAGATATTGTATATATTAAGGCTAGTCAGGGAGATAGTATAGTAGATAAGTTTTTTAGGACTAATTATGATAATGCCAAAGCAAATGGATTAAAAGTTGGTTTTTATCATTTTATGACTGCTAGAAGTAAGGAACAGGCTATAAGGGAGGCAGAGTTTTTTAGTTCAGTTATAGCTAATACGATTCCGGATTGTAAACTGGCAATGGATTTTGAGAGTTTTGGAAATTTATCTGTTAAGGAGATTAATGATATTTCTCTTGCTTTTTTGCAAAAGGTAGAGGAGTTAACTAAGAAAGAGTTGATAGTATATAGTAATGCATATAATGCAAGGGCTACATTTGGAATAGAAATTGCTAGTAGATATCCTTTATGGATAGCAGAATATGGACCAGAGGTGCCATCTAGTAATGTGAATTGGAATTATTGGGAGGGATTTCAATTTACTGATGAGGGAAGGGTTAATGGAATAGATGGTTTTGTTGACAGAGATAAGTTTAGTATAGATGTGCTGCTAGATAAAAGTGAAGAAATAGAACCAGCTGAACCGATAAATCCTCCAGCTGATGATGAATTGGTAAATAACGAGATTGTTTATGTTGTGAAAAAGGGAGATACTTTAAGTGAGATAGCTTTAAAATATGGTACAACTGTCGAAGATTTAGTTAGAGAAAATAATATAAGTAATGCTAATTTGATATATGTGGGGCAAAGGATTATTATAAGAAAGAATGATGTGGTGAATGAGGATAAGTCAGTTTATATTGTAAAAAGGGGAGATACATTGAGTGGGTTAGCTTTGAGGTTTAGTACTACAGTAGATGTTTTGGTAAAATTAAATAATATAAAAAATCCTAATTTGATATATGTGGGACAGAGATTAATAATTGGTGAGAGTAAATCGTTAGATAGACCTATTATTAGATATAGAGTGAAAAGAGGCGATTGTTTGTATAGAATTGCAAGGAGGTTTGGTACTACAATTAAACATATTGTGCAATTAAATAGTATTAGAAATCCAAACTTGATATATGTTGGACAGATTTTGAGGATTTGAGATGTCTTTTGTGAAGTGTTCTGACAAAAGTTGAAATCTAATTAGGGTTTTAACTTTTTTTGATAAAAATGAAAAAAGTAATAAAAATGTATGGAAAAAAAATGCCTTTTGTGTTAAGATAGTAAAGTGATAATTATTTGCTACTGTAGCTCAGTTGGTAGAGCAACAGATTCGTAACCTGTAGGTCGGCAGTTCGATTCTGCCCAGTAGCTCCATTAAGTAAAATCGTTGCACTTTGGCGAAGATGGTTAATTGGCTGTAAAAGGTCAATTTTTTTGTTGCCTTTTATTTTGTAGATAATTAGTAAATTTAATGAAAAAATTTTCAAATTATATTATAATTTATACGAAATATTTAAAAAGTTAA
>CANRPR010000014.1 GCA_947632535.1 uncultured Clostridia bacterium
ATGCAGAGTACAAAGACTACTGGGAAGCATACGAAGTAAGCGAAGAAGAGAAGAATAACAGCATAGAAGTAGATGGAGGACAATTAACGCAAGACGTATTATGGGGAACGAGCAAAACAAGTGAAGAAGCAGAGAAGAAAAGACATGACTTAACAGAAGAAACATGGAACAAATTAGAAAAAGTAAAAGGAATAGGAATGAATGAAGTAGGAGGAAGTTGGGGCTATAGAGGATTAGTAGGAACAGGAATAGTATGGAAAGTAAATACAGGAGATACGAAAGAGACATATGGAAGAGTATGGAATGGTGATTATGTATTAATAGGATGTTTTAACCTTCAGTTTTTGATTCGTGGGGGTCTTTATATGGGTGAGTCTGGTGCAGGTGTGTTGGACTCGAGTGCACTCGGTGGCTATCAGGAGGGCAGCGTTGCATTCCGCCCAACATTAGCTTTCTAAAACTTTTTAAGGTAAAATAATGAAAAATACAAAAAAATGTGATATTATATACTAAGTAACAAATAAAAATAAACTATTAAAGGCAGGTTATATAATATGGCAAACAAAGAAAATAGCCACGAAAAAAAAGTGGCTTTCTTTACATTACGGTTGTAAAGTAAACCAATATGAAACAAACGCAATGAAACAGCAATTTATAGAAAGAGGATACAGAATTGTAGAATATGAACAAGAAGCAGATGTTTATGTTGTAAATACTTGTACAGTTACAAATATGTCAGATAGGAAATCTAGAAATATTTTAAGAAGAGCTAAACAAATAAATCCTAAATCAATTTTGGTTGTTGTTGGGTGTTATGTTCAAGTAGGCAAAGAAGAATTAGAAAAAATTGACGATATTGATATTATTTTAGGAAACAATGAAAAAAATGAAATAGTAGATTTTGTGGAACAATATGAAAATAAAATCACAGAAGTCAATAATCAAAAGGAATTTTTAGACTTTGGTACAGTAGAATATACAGAAAAAACAAGAGCAGTAATAAAAATTCAAGATGGATGTGATAGATTTTGCTCATATTGCATAATTCCATATGCAAGAGGCAGAGTAAGAAGCAGAAAACCAGATAGTATAATAAAAGAAATATCCACTATTGTAAAAAAAGGTATAAAAGAAGTTGTTATTACAGGAATTCATGTAGCATCTTATGGAAAAGATTTTGAAAAAAACTATAAATTAATAGACTTATTAGAAGATATCAACAAAATTGAAGGTTTGAAAAGAATCAGATTAAGTTCAATCGAACCAACAATTATTACCGAAGAATTTGTAGAAAGATTAAAAAAACTAGATAAAATATGTAATCATTTTCATTTATCACTACAAAGTGGATGTAATGAAACTTTAAAGCGAATGAATAGAAGATATACCATAGAAGAATTTGAAAAAGTTGTAGAATTATTAAGAAAAGCTTATCCTGAGGTGGCTCTAACAACAGATATTATAGTTGGTTTTCCAGGAGAAACAGAAGAAGAATTCTCAAAAACATATGAATTCTTAGATAAAATTAAATTCTATAAAATGCATGTATTCAAATATTCAAAGAGAAAAGGAACAAAAGCGGCTAGTATGCCAAACCAAATTGATGGTAATACACAAGAAAAAAGAAGTGAACAATTAATAGCAATGTCTAATAGAAACCAAAAGATGTATAACGAAAAATATATAGGAAGAGAAATGGAAGTACTGTTTGAGGAAAATGAAGAAGGATATAGTAAAGGACATACTACCAATTATATTATGGTTAAAGTAGAAGGAAAAAAAGATTTGGAAAATAGCATAAAAACTGTAAAAATAGAAAAAAATGTAAATTATGAACTATATGGAAACTTGCTCATGTAATGGAATTGTAAAAAAACTGTAACAAACATTTAATAATAAAAAACAAGGAAAATATTGATTATTGTAGAAAAATATAGTATAAATAAAACATAATGATAATAATATCAACAAAGGAGGAAATAAAATGGCAGAGAAAATAATGGGTGTAGTAAATAATAGTGGTGAAACATTACCAGCTAAAGTTGGAATGTGGCAAAAAGTAAAGGCATTCTTTTTACAAGATATTAGGGTGGAATTAACACCAGCTCAACAGAAATTTGAGGATGATTTAAACGATTTCTTACACATGGAAATCACATGGCAAGATTTCAAAGATTTCTTATTTCAAGATATAACATTTGGTAAAAAAAATAAATAAAAAATGGACTCTTAAGAAGAGTCTATTTTTTTACCAAAAACAAATATATTTAAAAATTATTACAAAATTATTACAAAAATTTTACTATATTCATTGACTTTTTATTAAAATCAATATAATATAGTATTACAAAAATTAAAGAGAAATACTTTACGAAACAGTTTGAGGAGGAAGAAATATGGGAGAGGTTATAGTAATAACATCTGGAAAAGGTGGTGTAGGAAAAACAACAACAACAGCAAATTTAGGTTCAGCACTTGCATTACAGGGTAAAAAAGTAGCATTAATAGACACAGATATTGGATTAAGAAATTTAGATGTTGTTATGGGACTAGAAAATAGAATTGTATATGATATTGTTGATGTTGTAGAAGAAAAATGTAAATTAAGACAAGCTTTAATAAAAGATAAAAGATTTGCAGAACTTTTTTTACTTCCAGCAGCTCAAACAAGAGATAAAAGTGCAGTAAATGAGGAACAAATGAAGCAGTTAACAAGCACTTTGAAAGAAGAATTTGATTATATATTAATAGATTGTCCAGCTGGTATTGAACAAGGTTTTAAAAATGCAATAGCAGGAGCAGATAGAGCTATTGTAGTAACAACAGCAGAAATTTCATCAATAAGGGATGCAGATAGAATTATTGGGTTATTAGAGGCATCTGAAATAAAAAATCCAGAATTAGTTGTTAATAGATTAAAGCCAAACATGGTAAAAAAAGGCGAAATGATGGATGTAGACGATATAGTGGATTTATTATCAATAGAATTAGTGGGAGTAGTTCCAGATGATGAATATATAATTACTCAGACTAATAAAGGAGAACCTGTTGTTCAAAATAGAAAAGCTCCATCAGGAAAAGCATATATGGAAATAGCTAGAAGAATATTAGGTGAAAATATTGAAGTAACTATACCAGGTAGAGACAAAGGTTTTCTTGAAAAGATAAAAAATATCTTTAAAAGAAAATAATTAAGTAAGTTATAATGCAGTAGATAATGAAATGAGGGAAAAAGCAATGTTTGAGAATATAATCAACTTTTTTAAAAAAATGAGAAAAAGCGAAAAAAATGCAGGAAAGTCAAAAGATGCTGCAAAAGAAAGATTGCACTTAGTATTGATGCAAGATAGAGCTAATGTATCAGCAGATTTTCTTGATTTAATGAAGCAAGAAATTATAGAAGTAATAAAGAAATATATTGATGTGGATGAAAATGCGATAGATGTAAGGCTTACAAACAAAGTAAATGGTGATGGAACTAATGGAGCACCGGCTTTGTATGCTAATATTCCAATTGTTAGTATAAAGGAAGAAGTTAAAAGTGGAATGGCAAGACAAAAAAAGGAAGAAGATATACCTAAGCCAGTAGAAAGAAAAGAATCAGAACTAGTAAAAAACGAAAATGAAAATGAAGATAAGAATGAAAATGAAAAAACAAAAGAACCAGAAAAAGAACCTGTAAAACAAGTTGAAAGTACATCTGGAACAACTCAGGAGCCACAAAAAGAAGATAGTAAATAGAGGGTGAAGTTTCTTGAAAAATAAAATTCTAAAAAATATTGAATGGGGAATTTTAGTAAGCTGTGTTATTCTTCTAATAATTGGAGGAGTAGCACTCTTTTCTGCTACGCAGGAATCAAATTATGGAGAACTAAAAAGGCAAATATTATGGATAGCCGTGAGTATACCAGTAATGATTATTTGTATATTTGTGAATTATGAGACAATTGCAAAGCTTTCACCATTTCTGTATGCTCTGTTTATAGTATTATTAATAGGAGTGCTATTTACAGATCCAGTAAACGGAGCAACTAGTTGGTATGAAATAACTGACAATATAAATTTTCAGCCAAGTGAGTTTGCAAAAGTATTTGTAGTTATATTCTTTGCTTATATTATCACAAAAATCCAGAAGAAAAATAGTTTAGATATAAATAAACCTACTCGATTAGGATTACTATTATTAATTGTTGCAGTGCCAGTAATATTAATTATAAAGCAACCAGATTATGGAACAGCACTAGCGTATTTAATATCTATTGTACTTATGCTATTTGTTGCAGGTATAGATAAAAAATACATTATAGTTAGCTTATTATTGATAGCAGTAGCGCTTCCATTGCTGTATAACTTTGTGTTACCAGAACATGCAAAAGAAAGAATAGAAATATTTTTAAATCCAAATTTAGACCCAAGAGGAGCGGGATATAATATAATACAATCAAAACTAGCAATTGGATCAGGACAATTATTCGGAATGGGGTTATTGAAGGGAAACCAAACACAATTGGGATTTTTATATCCTAAAACTACAGATTTTATCTTTTCACTAATAGGTGAAGAAATGGGATTTGTAGTCGCAGCAGCAGTAATAATATTGTATGTTATATTAATAACTAAAGCGGTGTATGTGTCTAAAACTTCAAAAGACGATTTAGGTTCATATATAGCAATGGGAATAGTAGGAATATTTTTGTTTTATATGATAGAAAACATAGGAATGACAATGGGACTATTACCTATAACAGGTGTACCACTACCATTTGTAAGCTATGGAGGAAGTTCATTAATTACTAATTTTGTTTGCATAGGACTATTACTTAATATTAGTGGAAGAAGGCAAAAAGCAATTTTTGCTGATTAGAAGGTGTATAGAGATGTATATAAAACAGTTAGAAATTGGAGATGTAAAATTAGAAAATAATATAATATTAGCACCAATGGCAGGTATAACAGACCTGCCTTTTAGAACTCTATGCAAAGACTATGGTGCAGGTATGGTCTGCACAGAAATGGCTAGTAGTAAAGCAATTTTTTATAATGATGAAAAAACAAAAAAGCTATTAAATATTGAAGGAGAAAAAATACCAATACAAGTGCAAATTTTTGGAAGTGACATTGAAAGCATGGTAGCAGCAGCAAAATATGTAAGTAGCTTTGCAGATGTTTTGGATATAAATATGGGATGTCCGGCTCCAAAGGTTGTAAAAAACGGCGATGGAAGTAAACTATTGTTAAATATAGAATTTGCAGGAAAATTATTAGAGTCAGTTGTGAAAAATTCTTCAATCCCTGTAACAATAAAAATAAGAAAAGGATGGGATAATAACAATATTGTGGCAGTAGAATTAGCAAAAATAGCAGAGCAAGTAGGAGTAAAAATGATTACTGTCCATGGTAGAACGCGAAGTGAATTTTTCAGTGGAGATGTTGATTTAGATATTATAAAAAAGGTAAAACAAGCGGTTAAAATACCAGTAATAGGAAATGGAAACATAATTAACGAAGAAAGTGCAATAAAAATGTTTGAAACAACAGGTGTAGATGGAATTATGATAGGTAGAGCAGCAATGGGAAATCCGTATATATTTAAACAAATAATTCATTTTTTGAAAACTGGAAATAAATTAGAAGAAATATCGGTAAATGAAAAGCTAGATACAATGATAAAACATATAGAATTAGAAGTACAGGAAAAAGGGGAAAAAGTAGGCATAAAAGAATTGCGAAAGCACATGGCGTGTTACATAAAAAATGTTGCAAATGCAAGTAAATTAAGAGTAGAAATTAACAAAATTGAAACAAAGGCAGAGTTAATAGATTTATTAAAGGAGAATTTTAAATAAAGTTTTATATTAACAAAAATAAGATGTTCTATGAATAAATAGAATGTCTTTTTTATTTTGATTGAAAAATTACCAATATTTAGAAATCATATAAATTAAGAAAAAGAATATAAATGTAGAAAGAAAGTGGAGGCGAAATCTTAATGAAAAATAAGAAAGTTTGTATAATTTTAACTATAATGGTAATTTTAATTGTTTCAGTAATTTTGTATTTTTTTTATAAAAATCATTATAAAACTATAAATTTGGGAAATAATATAGGTAAATCAGAAAAAAGCCTTGAAGAATATATTTTAAATATTAGCTCATATGAAGCAAATGTAACAATAGAAGTAAAAAGTAATAAAAATTCAAATCAGTATGTTGCGAAACAGCAGTATGCAGATCCAAATATATTTAAGCAAGAAATAATACAGCCGGATAATATACAAGGATTAACAACAATATATGACGGAAAAAGTTTAAAAATAGAAAATACAAATTTAAATTTAACTAAAATATATGAACAATATCAATACATAGCTGAAAATGGATTATGTTTAAAAGATTTTATTGACGAATATAAAAGTAGTGAAACAAAAAGTTGCAAAGAGGAAGAAAATCAAATAATAATGGAAGTACAAAAACAAAACAGCAAAAATCAATATATATCAGTAAAGAAACTGTATATAGATAAATCAAAAAAGAAACCAATAAAAATGGAAATACAGGATATTAACCAAAATGTATTAGTAAACATATTATATAATGAGATTAAAATTAATAGTACGAAAATGGAAGATATCCTAGCATTTAATATGAAGATAATTAGTGAAGGAATATAAAGCATTACTATTATTTAATCTCGAGCTAAAAATAAATATATTATAAATGGTGAAAAAATTGTAGTATCGGAGTGGATTAAATGATAGTAAAAAGAGGAGATATGTTTTATGCAGATTTAAGTCCTGTTGTTGGTTCAGAACAAGGAGGGATACGACCTGTACTAATTATTCAAAATGATATGGGAAACAAATATAGTCCAACAGTTATTGCTGCTGCTATTACTTCACAAACTGGAAAGAATAGATTGCCTACGCATATTGAAATAGATACACAAACCTCTGGATTAAAATCTAATTCTGTAGTATTAGCAGAACAGATAAGAACAATAGATAAAAGCAGATTAAAAGAAAAGATAGGGCATATAGATGATGATAAAATTATTAGCAAAATAAATAATGCATTAGGTGTAAGTTTTGGATTAGATGATCAGGTATAAAAAAATAAAACCGCTTGGCAAAGTGCTAGAGTTGCCAAGCTTTACGCGTCTAGTCGGAATAATCCGAATAAGTTGTTATGGTTTTACTTGACAAGTAAAATCTGGTAATATATAATATAATACGAAAACACTTTTGTTTTCTTTTATTTATTTTTTGTTCATGTTGAGATATAGTTATAAAATAATTATATCTCAACAACTTAAATTATTTTGTAAAAATGTGTTAAATACTGTGACTCGTAAGTAAAAATGTCTCAAAAAAAGTTTTGTAAAAATGTGTTAAATACCTTGACTTTACAAGTTCAAAATGATAAAATAGATACCGCTAATGCAAATTGCCAAAAATAGGTAAGTATTAGCGGTATTTAATTATTTAGGAGGTGAAATTTAAGTGCCAACAATTAATCAATTAGTAAGAAAAGGAAGAAAAACTTCAACTACAAAATCTACAGCACCAGCTCTACAACATGGATTTAACTCAAGAGAAAAAAGAGTTACAAATAATAGAGCACCACAAAAAAGAGGTGTTTGTACAGTAGTTAAAACAGTTACACCTAAAAAGCCAAATTCAGCTTTAAGAAAAGTAGCTAGGGTAAGACTTTCAAATGGATATGAAGTAACATCTTATATACCAGGAATAGGACATAACTTACAAGAACACAGTGTTGTTTTAATAAGAGGTGGTAGGGTAAAAGATTTACCAGGTGTTAGATATCATATTATTAGAGGAACACTAGATACAGCAGGTGTTAAGGACAGAATGCAAGCTCGTTCTAAATACGGAGCAAAACGTCCTAAAAAATAATACACTTAGAGTGTAAAATTAGTGCGAATAATACTTACTAGTTTAAGGTACTTAAAATTAGATATATATTATTGCACTGTACGGGAAAGGTAACTTTCCAGAGTAACTTTTAGTAAGATATTTTTATAAATATTCTGAAGAGATTATTAAGAAGGAGTGAAGAATAGTGCCAAGAAAAGGATTTATAGCTAAAAGAGATGTTTTACCAGATCCTATGTATAATAGTAAAGTAGTAACAAAATTAATAAATAATATTATGCTAGATGGTAAAAAAACAGTAGCTCAAGGTATAGTTTATGATGCATTTGATATCATAAAGGAAAAAGAGCAAAAAGATCCACTAGAAGTTTTTGAAACAGCATTAAACAACATAATGCCTGTTCTTGAAGTTAAAGCTAGAAGAGTTGGTGGAGCAACATACCAAGTTCCTCTAGAAATTAGACCAGAAAGAAGACAAACATTAGGTTTAAGATGGCTTGTAATTTATGCAAGAAAAAGACATGAAAAAACAATGGCTGAAAAATTAGCTGGTGAAATTATTGATGCAGTTAATGAAAACGGTGGAGCATTTAAGAAAAAAGAAGATACACACAAAATGGCAGAAGCAAACAAAGCATTTGCACATTACAAGTGGTAAAATTTAAAAAACATTTGAAGATGTAATAAAAGATAAAATTTAAAGGAGGATAAAAAAAGTGGCAAGAGAAGTTTCATTAGAGATGACCAGAAATATAGGAATTATGGCTCATATTGATGCAGGTAAAACTACAACAACAGAGAGAATACTTTTCTATACAGGTAGAACTCATAAAATAGGTGAAGTTCATGAAGGTGCAGCAACAATGGACTGGATGGCTCAGGAACAAGAAAGAGGTATCACAATTACATCTGCTGCTACAACATGCCGTTGGTTAAATCATAGAATAAATATAATAGATACACCTGGACACGTTGATTTTACAGTTGAAGTTGAAAGATCATTAAGAGTATTAGATGGTTCTGTAACTGTATTTTGTGCTAAAGGTGGTGTTCAGCCACAATCAGAAACAGTTTGGAGACAAGCAGATAAATACAAAGTTCCAAGAATGGCTTATGTTAATAAAATGGATATAACAGGAGCAAACTTCTTAGGTTGTGTTGAACAAATGAAAACAAGATTAAATGCTAACGCTATTCCAATTCAATTACCAATTGGGGCAGAAGATACATTTAAAGGAATAGTAGATTTAATAAAAATGAGAGCATTTGTTCATAAGGACGATCTTGGAAAAGAAATCGAAGAACAAGATGTTCCAGCAGATATGCTAGAAGATGCTAAAAAATTCAGAAATCAAATGGTGGAAGCTGCAGCAGAACAAGATGACGAATTAATGATGAAATACTTAGAAGGAGAAGAATTAACAGAAGCTGAAATAAAAATGGGATTGCGTAAAGGTACAATTTCAAATAAAATAGTTCCGGTATGTTGCGGTTCTTCATACAAGAATAAAGGTGTTCAAGAATTATTAAACGCAGTTATAGACTATATGCCATCTCCACTAGATATACCACATATAAAAGGTGTAGACTTAGATGGAAATGAAATAGAAGCTAAAACAGGTGATAATGAACCATTTGCTGCATTAGCATTCAAAATTGCAACAGATCCATTTGTTGGAAAATTATGCTTTATTAGAGTTTACTCAGGTACATTAGATGCTGGTTCTACTGTATTAAACTCTACTAAGGATAAAAAAGAAAGAGTTGGTAGATTACTACAAATGCATGCAAATCATAGAGAGGATATTGAAAAAGTATATTCTGGAGATATTGCAGCAGCAGTAGGATTAAAGGATACAACTACTGGAGATACATTATGTGATCCAGCACATCCTGTAATTCTAGAATCAATGGAATTCCCAGAACCAGTTATTGATATAGCAATTGAACCAAAAGATAAAGTTGCTAGTGAAAAAATGGGAATTGCTTTAGCAAAATTAGCTGAAGAAGATCCAACTTTCAAAACTTATACAAACCATGAAACAGGACAAACAGTTATTGCCGGAATGGGAGAATTACACTTAGACATAATTGTAGATAGATTAAAAAGAGAGTTTAAGGTAGAAGCTAATGTTGGTAAACCACAAGTTGCTTATAAAGAGACAATTAGGGAAAAAGTAAAAGTTGAAGGAAAATTCATTAGACAATCAGGTGGACGTGGACAATACGGACATGTTTGGTTAGAAATGGAACCTTTAGAGCCAGGAAAAGGTATCGAATTTGAAAGCAAAATCGTTGGTGGTGTTGTTCCAAAAGAATATATCAAACCAATTGAAGAAGGAATTAGAGAAGCAGCTGAAAGCGGTGTACTTGCTGGATACCCAGTTATAGATTTTAAAGCAACATTAGTTGATGGTTCTTACCACGAAGTTGACTCTTCTGAAATGGCATTCAAAATTGCAGGTTCAATGGCATTCAAAGAAGGATGTAAAAAAGGTAAATCTGTAATATTAGAGCCAATTATGAAGGTCGAAGTAACAGTTCCAGAAGAATACATGGGAGATGTTATAGGAGATATTAACTCAAGACGTGGTAGAATGGAAGGAATGGAAGCAAGAAATGGTAACCAAATCATTAGAGGATTTATTCCATTATCTGAGATGTTTGGATATGCAACAGATTTGCGTTCTAAAACACAAGGTAGAGGAACATATGCAATGGAGCCATCTCATTATGAAGAAGTTCCAAAATCAGTTCTAGAAACTATAGTAGCATCACGTGCTAAGAAAGAAGAATAATAAAATAATGATAAAAGACTTGCATTTTATAAAAAAGTATTATAAAATACAAATGCTAAGAATAAGTTATTAAATTTAAAATTAAAATATAAAGTAGCAAAATGCAGAGAAAAACGAAAACTGTAATTGCTAACTAATTAAAGGAGGAAATTTTAAAATGGCAAAAGCTAAATTTGAAAGAACAAAACCACACGTAAATATCGGTACAATTGGTCACGTAGACCACGGAAAAACAACAACAACAGCAGCTATTACAAAATATTTAGGATTATTAGGAAAAGCTCAATACACAGCTTATGATCAAATTGATGGAGCACCAGAAGAAAAAGCAAGAGGAATCACAATTAACACAGCACACGTTGAATACGAAACAGATAACAGACACTATGCACACGTTGACTGTCCAGGTCATGCTGACTATGTAAAGAACATGATTACTGGTGCAGCACAAATGGATGGAGCAATATTAGTTGTTTCAGCAGCTGATGGACCAATGCCTCAAACAAGAGAGCATATACTATTAGCAAGACAAGTTGGTGTTAAATATATCGTTGTATATTTAAATAAATGCGATATGGTTGACGATCCAGAATTATTAGAATTAGTTGAAATGGAAGTTAGAGACTTATTATCAAGCTATGATTTCCCAGGAGACGATATTCCAATTATAAAAGGTTCTTCACTAAAAGTTCTAGAATCTTCATCAACAGATCCAAATGCACCAGAATATGCATGTATTAAAGAATTAATGGAAGCAGTAGATAGCTATATTCCAACACCAGAAAGACCAATTGATCAACCATTCTTAATGCCAGTTGAAGATGTATTCACAATTACTGGTAGAGGAACAGTTGCTACAGGTAGAGTAGAAAGAGGAACAATCAAACTTTCTGAAGAAGTTGAAATAGTAGGTATCAAACCTGATAGAATGAAAACAGTTGTAACAGGTGTTGAAATGTTCAGAAAATTATTAGACCAAGCTGAAGCTGGAGATAACATAGGAGTTCTTTTAAGAGGTGTTCAAAGAACAGATGTTGAAAGAGGTCAAGTTTTAGCAAAACCTGGAACAATTCATCCACATACAAAATTCAAATCAGAAGTTTACGTTTTAACTAAAGAAGAAGGTGGAAGACATACTCCATTCTTCAATGGATATAGACCACAATTCTACTTTAGAACAACAGACGTTACAGGTGTTATTGAATTACCTGCAGGAACAGAAATGGTTATGCCAGGAGATAACATTGCTATGACAATCGAATTAATCACACCTATCGCTATTGAAAAAGGATTAAGATTTGCTATCCGTGAAGGTGGTAGAACAGTAGGTTCTGGTATAGTTTCAGAAATTATTGAGTAATTTGAAACAATAAATATAGAAATAGCAAGGATTACAAGAAATTGTAGCACCTTGCTATTTTGCTGTGTGTTATAAAATAAAATAATACCATAATATTTGGTCAAAAACTATTGCAATTTTAAGAAATAAATAATAAAATGAATACATCCTAAATATTATATATAACAAAATAAAAATGGAAAGAGGATAAACATGATTATATTAGTAGACGCAATGGGTGGAGATAATGCACCAGACGCTGTAATAAAAGGAGCAGTAAAAGCTGCAAGTCAAATAAAATCAGAAATACTATTAATAGGAAAAGAAGATGTTATAAATAGCAAAATAAAAGAATTTTATGGTAAAAATAATATTAAAGAAATATCAGAAAATTTAAGTATCTATAATACTACAGAAACAATAGATATGTGCGATATTCCAACTCAAGCAATAAAACAAAAGAAAGACTCTTCAATGGTTGTAGGTTTTAATTTATTAAAAGAAGGAAAAGGCGATGTATTTATTTCAGCAGGAAACTCGGGAGCATTATTAACAGGAGCCACACTTTTAGTAGGTAGAATAAAAGGAATAGATAGACCAGCTTTAGCAGGAATATTACCAGCATATAATAGTAGATTATTATTAATTGACTGTGGTTCAAACACAAATTGTAAGCCAATAAACTTATTACAATTTGCACAAATGGCGAATATTTATCTAAAAAATACATATGGTAAAGAAAATCCTACTGTAGGTTTATTAAATATTGGAACAGAAGAAACAAAAGGAAATGACTTAATAAAAGAATCATATAAATTATTAACAGAAAAAGCCGATGAACTAGGCATCAATTTCGTAGGAAATGTTGAAGGAAGAGATGCTTTTTCAGGTGATTTAGATATATTAGTAGCAGATGGATTTACAGGAAATGTATTCTTAAAAACAGTAGAAGGAGTAGGAAAATTAGTAAAAAGAACACTTAAAGATAGTATCAAGAAAAACATATTTACCATTCTATGTTCATTACCAGCTATGCCATTAATAAAGTCACTTTCAAAGGCCATGGACTATAAAGAATACGGTGGAGCATTATTTTTAGGTGTGAAAAAACCAGTAATAAAAGCACATGGAAGTAGTGATGAAAAACTATTTGAATTCACAATAAAGCAGGCAGAACAATTTGTAGAAAATAAAGCAGTAGACAAAATGATAGAAGAATTTAATAAAATTAATTAAAAATACTTGACAATTGAAATAACATATATTATTGTTTAATTATAAAATTTATTATATATGAGAGGAGGTGCAATTATAATGAGTTCAGAAGAAATATTTGAAAAGGTAAAGGGAATAATAGTAGAGCAATTAGGAGTAGCTGAAAATAATGTTACTATGGAAGCCTCTTTTATAGACGATTTAGGAGCAGATTCTTTAGATATAGTTGAATTAATTATGGCATTAGAAGAAGAATTTGATATGGAAATACCAGATTCAGATGCAGAAAAAATAGTTTCTGTAGGAGATGTTGTAGATTATATAAAAGATAATGCGTAAGAAAAAATTAGAAAGGTAAAAACCTTTCTTCTTTTTTTCTGAATATTTTAGCACAATTGGGAGAAGCGTCCCTAATTGGACAAAATGTCCAAAAAAGAACCGTCCCCAATTGGACATATATCAAAAGGAGCGAAGATGGAAGATTTATCAGTATTTGAAAAGAATATAAAGTATGAGTTTAAGAATAAAAAGTTATTGGATAATGCATTAACACATACTTCTTATGCATATGAACATAATGAAGCAAGTAATGAGAAGCTAGAATTTTTAGGGGATGCCATACTAGAGTTTGTTATAAGTGATTATTTATATATGAATTATGGAAAGCTGAAGGAAGGAGAAATGACTAAAGTTAGAGCAAGTGTTGTGTGCGAAGAAAGTTTACATCAAGTTGCTGTAAGGCTTGGTTTTAGTGATTTCTTACATGTTGGTAAAAGTGAAATGGTAAATCAAGGTTATAAAAAACCAGCAATTATGGCAGATGCTGTAGAAGCTGTTATTGCAGCAATGTATTTAGATTCTGGTATAGATAATGTAAAAAAGTTTATTATAGATAATTTGTGTCAATCGGTTAAAGTTGCGAGTGAAAATGTCGGAATGAAGGATTATAAAACAGTATTGCAAGAAAAATTGCAAAAACAGAAAAAAGAAGTACATATACAATATGATATTATTAACGAAGAGGGACCAGATCATGATAAAACTTTTACATCACAAGTAAAGTATAATGGTAAGGTGTTAGCTATACGGAAGTGGAAAATCTAAAAAAGAATCTGAAATGGAAGCTGCAAGGAAAGCAATCGAGCAGCATAAAGTATAAAATAAAAACCCTGAAAGGAATGTGTTATTTATGAAGAAGGATAACAAAAAACAATATATCATACCAATTTTTGTACCACATTTAGGATGTCCAAATGATTGTACCTTTTGTAATCAAAAAAGTATTAGTGGTCAAATGAAAGAAGTGACCAAAGAAGATGTAACAAAAAAAGTTGAGGAATATTTAGCTAGTTTTAAGAAAGGCTTAGAAAAAGAAGATATACATAAAGAAATAGCATTTTTTGGAGGAAGTTTTACAGGAATTAATCCAGAAAAACAAGAGGAACTTTTAAGTGTTGCATATGAGTATGTGAAAACGAAACAGATAGATTCTATTAGAATTTCAACTAGACCAGATTATATTAACAAGGATATATTAAAATTGCTTAAAAAATACGGTGTAAAAACTATAGAATTAGGTGTGCAATCTTCTAATGATTATATATTAAGCAAATGCAAAAGAGGACATACCTTCGAAGATGTAAAAAAAGCATCAAAATTAATTAGAATGCATGGATTTAAGCTAGGACATCAAATGATGGTTGGATTACCAGAAAGTACGAAGTTAGATGAACTAAATACGGCTAAAGCATTAATAAAATTAAAACCTAAAATGGTAAGAATTTATCCTGTATTAGTAATAAAAGGTACAAAATTAGAACAGGAATATAAGACTGGAGAATATGAACCGCTAACCGTTAATCAGGCAGTTGAAAGGTGCAAAGAAGTAGTATATCTATTTAATAAAAAAAATATTGAAATAATTAGAATAGGATTACAAAATACAGATGTAATTACAAGTCCAGATAACGAAAATAGTGAGGTAGTGGCAGGTCCATATCATCCTGCGTTTGGTCAATTGGTAGAAGACAGTATATGGTATGATAGCATAGTGGATAAAATAAAGAAAATAAATGTTAAAGTAAAAGAAGTTGAAGTAATTGTAAATCCAGAAGATGTAAACAATGTTATAGGACATAAAAAAGAAAATCTTAAAAAATTGAAAGATATATACGAAGTTGATGTTAAAGTAACTCCAGATGAAAAAATGAAAATAGGTAAATCAGATTTGAAAATATTGAAAGTTTATACTGATTTTAAGCAGGATGAACTTGAAAACGAACACGAAAAAGTTACTAAGTAACAATAAAAAAGTATAAAATCACCTTTTTTGTAGATAATACAATAAAGGTGATTTTATGAACTTGGTTTGTTTTAAAAATGTATGTATAAAAAAATATGTAATTGAAATAATAGAAATGCTGATGGGAACAGCACTAATGGCAATGGCGACATCATTATTTTTATTACCAAACCAATTATCAACAGGCGGATTTTCAGGAATTGCTACTATAACATATTATTTATTAAAAATACCAATGGGAGTAACAATATTAATATTAAATATTCCATTATTTATATTAGGTTTTATTAAGCTAGGAAAAGCATTTGTAGTAAAAGCAATTACTGGAACAGTTTCACTTTCAGTGTTTATTGATATTTTTGAAAAATTAACACCTTTAACCCAAGATCGATTTTTAGCCTGTATATATGGAGGGATTATAGTTGGATTAGGAACAGCATTGGTTTTAAAAGCAAACGGTTCAACAGGTGGAAGTGATTTAATTAGTATAATTATACGAGAATATAATTCTAGATTTAGAACTGGTACAGTAATTACAGCAATTGATACAGTTATAGTGTTACTAAATGTTATCTTTTTTAAGAAAATAGAAATTGGATTGTATTCTGCAATAGCTATATACTTAATGGGAAAAATTATTGATATTGTTTTTGAAGGTATATACTTTACAAAATTATTGTTCATTGTTACAGATAAGAATGTTGAAATTGCTGAGGAAATTGGTAAAAGTATAAAAAGAGGAGTAACAGGTCTATATGGAAGGGGAATGTATACAAAGCAAGAAAAAGTAGTTTTAATGTGTGCAGCCACTAGAAATGATGTAACAAGAATAAGACAAATGGCTTTAAAAATAGATCCTAAAGCATTTATAATTATTACAAATTCAAGAGAAGTTTTTGGCAAGGGATTTAAAAAAGAATAATATATTGATTTTTTGTATAATCATATGATAAAATAACATCACGATAAATTGCCAAAGAAAGAAGTGGTGAATTTTGAGAAAACGAAATATAAAAATTATTAAAAGAATAATTGTTATATTAGTAATTGCGTTATTAGTATATTTTGCATATATTGTTGTAAAATTAGTAAAAAATCCTACAGATACATTTCTTATAGAGGATGGAAAATTATATGACGAAGAAAGTGCTACTGGATATGTAATAAGAAAAGAAACAGTAATACAAGGTAATAATTACAAAAACGGTATGCTTCAAATAAAATCAGAAGGCGAAAAGGTTGCAAAAGATGAACCAATATTTAGATACTATAGCAATAATGAAGAAAATCTACAAAAGAAAATAGAGGATTTAGATATAAAAATTCAAGAGGCAATGGAAAACCAAAAAGATTTATATTCTAGTGATATGAAGCTATTAGAAAAACAAATAGAACAAGAACTAAATGAAGTTATCGGTATATACGATATAAAAAAAATCACAGAAACTAAAAAAGATATAAGTTCGAATATTACTAAAAAAGCAAAAATTGCAGGAGAACGAAGTCCAGCAGGTTCATACATAAAACAGCTAATAGAAGAAAGAAGTACATATGAAAATCAATTAAACTCTGGTGCAGAGTATATAAATGCTCCGGAAAGTGGAATTGTTTCATATAGAGTAGATGGATTAGAAAATGTATTAACAGAAGAAAGTTTTAATACTTTAAATACGAAATTTTTAGAAGACCTAAATTTAAGAACTGGTGAAGTTGTTGCTAGTAGTAATGAAAGTGGAAAAATAATTGATAATTTTAATTGCTACATAGCAGTTCCATTATCTTCAGAAGAAGCTATGCAAAAGAAAATTGGTGATAGTGTAAAAATTAGGTTGTCTAATAATAAAGAAATATCAGCAAATGTAGAATATATTGTTGAAGAAGGAGAACAAAGGTTAATAATTTTTAAAATACAAAATAGTGTTGAAGAATTATGTAATTATAGAAAAATTAGCATAGATGTAATATGGTGGAGCTATAGTGGACTAAAAGTACCAAACAGTTCTATAATTGAAGAAAATAATTTAAAATACATTGTTAGGACAAGAGCAGGATATTTAGACAAAATTCTTGTAAAAGTTTTAAAACAAAATTCTACTTATTCTATCATAAGTCGATATGAAAACAGCGAATTAGCAGAACTTGGATTTGATTCAGCACAAATAAGACAGCTAAAAACTATAGCTTTGTATGACGAAATACTGTTAAAACCATAATATTACAACAATGTTACAGCAATGTTAAGTTTAGATAACAAATGCAAAAAGTATTGACAATTGGTATAAAAAGTAAGATACTATTAGCATGAAGTACAAAAGAGATTAAAAAATTAGGAGGTTTAAATAATGGCTGGAGCTATAATGAATAAAGTTTGGGGATTTTTAGGAATGGATGCAGATACAGCTGAGGAAGAAGATGTTGAGGATAGAGTATATGACTACAATTATGCTGAAGATGAGGAAGAAGTTGAGGATAAAAAAATATTTGGAAGAAGGAATAAAGTGGTAAATATGCCACAAACGCAACAAGTAAGAATGGTTATATCACAACCAACAACATTTGAACAATCTGAAGAAATATGTGAATATTTAAAAGAAAGAAAATCTGTTATTGTTAATCTAGAATATGTAAATAAAGATGTAGCAAGAAGAATAGTAGATTTCATAAGTGGTGCAGTACATGCATTAGATGGTCACATACAAAAAATATCAAATGCTATCTTTTTGATTGCTCCAACAAATTATGAAATATCAAATGAATTAGCAAGGGAAGAATTGAAGAATAGATTATCAGTTTCTTGGTTAAAAAACAATTAGAATATGAGGAGGCTTGAAGTTTATGCTAACACCGTTGGAAATTGAAAATAAAAAATTTTCTAAGCAAATGGTAAATGGATATAGTGTCGAAGAAGTGGATGATTTCTTAGACGAATTAACTGCAGAATATGAAAAGTTATATAAAGAAAATTCAGAGTATAGAACAAAAGTAGAAGACTTAGACGAGAACTTAGCAAAGTATAAAACAATAGAAAATACATTGCAAAGTACATTGTTAATGGCACAGTCTACAGCGGAAGAAGTAAAAAATGTTGCAAAACAACAAGCAGAACAAATAATACTTGATGCACAAAGTGCTGCAAAACAAGCAGTTGATACTTTAGATCAACAAATTTTACTGAAGAAAAAAGAATTAGAAGATGCACAAAAACAATTTGATGTTTATAAAGCAAAAATGGAATCATTATTAATATCACAATTAGAAATTTTAAAAGAAATTAATAAAGAATAAAACTTATGATAAAGGGAGGCGGATTTTTGCCTGCCTTTTTGTATATTTATGGAAAAAATGGCGGAAAGCCTTAATATTACAAGAATGTTAAATGTATATTACATTTAGGTTAATAATATTGACTTATTAAAGAAAAAATATAAAATATTATATATCAAAGTGGGTGCAAAATGAGAGTTATAAGTGGTAGTGCAAGAGGAACAAATTTATATAGTTTGGAAGGTAATACAACAAGACCAACATTAGATAGAATAAAAGAAACATTATTTAATATTATACAAATACGAATAGATGGAGCTGTGGTTTTAGACTTGTTTTCTGGAAGTGGTGCATTAGCAATAGAAGCGTTAAGCAGAGGTGCTAAAAAAGCAATCCTATGTGATAAATCAAGAGATGCCGTTCAAATAATTAATAAAAATCTAGAAAAGACGCATCTAAAAGAAAAAAGTGAAGTCTTAACAGGTGATTATAAAAATGCTCTAAAAAAATTAGAGGGGAATAAATTTGATATAATATTTATAGACCCACCATATGCACAAGATATCGCTGTAAAAGCAGTAGAAGAAATAGTAAGCCTAGAATTATTAGCTGACGATGGGATTATTATTATAGAAACTGATAATGAAAGTAGAGAGCAAGAGGAATTAAAACATGTTCAAATTAATCAGTATGATATGAGAAACTACGGAAGAGTAAAGTTGATTTTCCTAAATCGAAAGGAGTAATATATGGAAATATTTACGTTATTAGAAACTATAGAAGAAGCAGTAGAAAATGGTAAAGGAATACCTTTTTCTAATAAGTGTATTGTTGAAAAAAATGAGTTATTAGATATTATAAAGGAAATAAGATTAAAACTTCCAGACGAATTAAAACAAGCCAAATGGGTAAAAGAAGAACGAGCAAGAATAATGGTAGAAGCACAAAAAGAGGCTGACGATATTATTAAAGAAGCAGAAAACAGAATTATATCAATGATTGACGAACATGAAATAACAAGACAGGCATACGAGCAAAAAACACAAATTATAGAAATTGCTAATGAAAAGGCAAGAGAAATTTCAAACGGAACAAAATTATATGCAGACAATATATTAGAAAAAGTAGAAGCAGTATTAGAAGAAGCACTAAAAACAATACAAAATAATAGAAAAGAATTAGATTAAAATTAGACAATATAAAAAGGAAGTCAGAGATCGGAGAAAAAGATAAATCAATAATGCTTGATTTCCGATTTCTATTTTTTTAAGATATATAAAGGATGTTTAATTGGGAAGGAGAAATAATGGCTAAAAGAGGTAAGAAGAGCAAAAAGAAACAAAGCAATGTTGGTATAGATTTAGCAGTAGTTTCAATGATTATTATAAGTATACTATTAGTAGTATTAATATACGCAAATTCAGGAAATGTAGGAAAAGTATTAAGTCCAATGCTAGGTGGAATAATGGGGTGGATTAAATATATTCTGCCAATTGGAACATTTACAATAGCAATAGCTATTGCTTGTGATAGAAAAAACTATTTAAGTTCTAAATTAATTCAATATGCTGTTTTTTTAACATGCATATCTTCAATTATGTGCATATATCAGATTTCTAATGGGAATATATCTTTAGATCAAGAATTTGGGAATATAATATCAGATGCATATAAATTAGGAGAAAAGAATATTGGAGGAGGAGCTATTGGAGCAATAGTATCAGTTCCTACAATGAATTTATTAGGTGCAACTGGGGCAGTAATTTTAGCAATAGGAATTGCTTGTATAAGTTTAATATTTATTTTTGGAGTGCATCCAGCTGAAATTTTAGCTAACATTATGAAAAATGCTAAAGAGCTAAAAGAGGAAAGAATGCAGGGAGCAGAAGAATACGAAGAAGCTGAATTGGAAGAAACAATAAAAGAAAGAAATAGAATAAATAAAGAAAAAATAAAAGCAGAAAAAATGGCAAATAAAAAGAAAAAATCAAGTATTGATATTCCATTAGATGACGATATACCTCAAATGGAAGAAGAAATAACTATTAATTTAAATGATAAAAAATCAAAACTGAAGAAATACAACCATGAAGGTGAAGAATTACTAGGAGACATAAATAGCAATAAGGAAAAAGTAGAATCACAAAATAATGTTTCTTCACCTGATGTAATAGAATCTAATTTGTTTAAAACGGAAGAAAAACCTAAAGAGGAAAAAACAAAAGAAGTTTTAGTGCTTGAACATACTTTAACAGTTGAAGACGAGAATTATGAGTTTCCACCAATACAGTTATTAAGTCAAGGAGAGCCAAGAGCCTTAAGAGGTGGTAAAAAAGCAATAGCAGATAATGCTACTAAATTGCAAAAAACATTGTTTAGTTTTGGAGTTTCTGCTAAAGTAGAAAATGTAACAGTTGGACCAGCAGTTACTAGATATGAATTAAAACCAGCAGAGGGTGTCAGAGTTAGTAAAATAGCTAATTTATCAGACGATATAGCATTAAACTTAGCGGCAGAATCTATTAGAATTGAGGCACCAATTCCAGGAAAGCAAGCAGTAGGAATTGAAGTGCCAAATAAAGAAAATGAAGTAGTTCATTTGAGAGATATAATAGAATCAGATAATTTTATTGATCATAAATCTAAACTAGCATTTGCTTTAGGAAAAGATGTTGAAGGCGAAGAAGTAGTAGCAGATATAGCAAAAATGCCTCATGTTTTGATAGCAGGTGCAACAGGATCTGGAAAAAGTGTGTGTATTAATACATTAATAACTAGCATTATTTATAAGGCAAAACCAAGTGAGGTAAAGCTAGTCATGGTTGATCCTAAGGTAGTTGAATTGTCTGTTTACAATGGTATACCACATTTATTAATTCCAGTTGTAACAGATCCTAAAAAAGCAGCAGGAGCACTAGCGTGGGCAGTTCAAGAGATGGTTAATAGATATGGACTATTTGCATCAAAAGGAGTAAGAGATATAAAAGGATATAATGAAACTTTGGATGCAGAAGGTGGAGTTGAAAAATTGCCACAAATTGTAATTATAATAGACGAATTGGCAGATTTAATGATGGTAGCAGCAAAAGATGTTGAAGATGCAATATGTCGTTTAGCACAAATGGCAAGAGCTGCAGGAATGCACTTAGTAATTGCTACTCAGAGACCATCTGTTGATGTTATTACAGGTATAATTAAAGCTAACATTCCATCAAGAATTGCATTTTCTGTTTCTTCACAAGTGGATTCTAGAACTATTTTGGATATGGTAGGTGCAGAAAAATTATTAGGAAAAGGTGATATGCTATTTTATCCTTCAGGAGCGCCAAAACCTGTAAGAGTTCAAGGAGCTTTCATATCTGATAAAGAAGTAGAAAAAATTGTTGATTTCTTGAAATCAAATGGAGAAGCTACATATAGTGAAGATATATTAGAGTCAATAGAGAAAAATAATAGTACAGATAAAGAGTTAGACATGAAAGATCCAGATGACGATACAGATGCATTACTTAATGAAGCAATCGAGGTTGTTATAGAAACTGGACAAGCTTCGACATCATTTATTCAAAGAAGATTTAAAGTTGGTTATGCAAGAGCAGGTAGAATAATAGATCAAATGGAAGAAAGAGGAATTATATCAGGTTATGAGGGAAGCAAACCAAGACAAGTATTAATGTCTAAAGAAAGATGGGAAGAACTAAAAATGACACAAAGTGAAGCTGAATAAAATTAAGAAACAAAGGAGAAAGGTGTATGGATAGAGAGAATTTTTTTTCAAAGTTAACGCCCAAAGATTACAATAATGAACTTGAAAAAATACTTGAAAAAAAAGATTTTTCAACAAATGTGAAGAATCTTCTCCTTTCCATGTTATATAAAATTGAAGCAGGATATAAAGATTATGAAACTGTTAAGGTTTTGGTAGAGAGTAAAAATGATTATATCGAAAGACTGCTTAGAATTATAGAGGAACAAGCAAAACAGATTATATTTGTGAATGAAGGCAATAATGGAAATAGATATATAGTTACACCAGAAGAAGGAAAAATAGAGTTATTTTATGCAAATGAAAAGAATCTACTGTATGCGTTGTTTGAATTGAATAGTGCAAGTATTTATTTTTCTGATAAGTATGATATATGTAAAGTAGGATTATCTGAGCTGCTAAATGTTGGTGAGGATATGAATAATGTAGAGGTCTTAAGAGACTTTAATGGTTGGTCATGGGCAATACAGCAGGATGAAATAAAGAATTTATGGTTAAATTTAATATATCAGAATTTAATATATTTAGTGGGCTGTGAACATATGACTAATTGGATACACCAAACGCAAATAATAGACTATATTGAAGTTATAGAAAGTTGTTTGAGCAAACAGTATGGAGAAGAAATAACTAAGAAAATATTAAAAACGGTTTGCAAGCTTTCAGTTATGATATGTGTAGAGCACAATGAAGAAGAAAGAGCAAGAATTTTAAAAGAAAAATTATCTTTAGAAGAGACTGTAAATAAGTTGAAAGATAAATGTAAGTTATTAGAGGATATATCAAAAACAAAAAAACAAGCATTAAAAGAAATACGAGAAATAGATAAAATATTGAACAATGACGATTTATTACAGGATGAATTAGTAAAAAGAAATGAAAAGTTGCCTGAATATAATAAGATATTTAATTTGATGCATTTATATGAAATATTAAATAAACAAAGGAAAGAGCAATTAGATATTATTGAAGAAAATAATAAGTTAATGGATCCAAATTATTTTTTGAATTTTAAAACTAAAAAAGAAGCGCAATATGAGTTATTGAATTTTTCTTTTGAAAGTGACGACATACTAAATCAAAACTTGATTATAGAACTTCAAAAAGAGTTTATAAAGGCAATGAAAATTAAATTAGATAATGCAAAAGAAAAGAAGGATATTATAGATTTAATATATATGGTAAGATATTATGGATTTTTACCAATATTGGAAAATAAGGAGATAAAACAACTAAGTCAGTTAAAAAAAGAACTATACGAACTTCAAAAAGGCGTTATACAAAAGGCAATAGAGCAGAAGGTAATGATAAAATTGTCAGAAGAAGATTCAATAAATGAACTTTTCTTGAAGAATTTATTTAATACTAAAATTATTAAATTGGAAAATATCAATATGGAAATTACTCAACATGATAATAAAAATATATTATTAATATATGACGACAATGTGCTAGAAAGTTCGATAGAGATAGAATATGAAGGACTAATATATGTAAATAGATTTAAAGTGAAAATGGATAAGGTGTTTAAACTATTTTTATAAGATTTCAACAACTTAAAAATTTGTATTAAAATTTATAAGGAGGTCAAATTAAGCATGAATGTAACTTTTTTAGGAGCAACCAAAACTGTCACAGGGTCTAATTTCTTAGTAGAAGCGGCAGGTAAAAAATTTTTGATAGATTGTGGTATGTATCAGGGAAAAGCAGCAGAAGAAAAGAACAATGAAGAAGAATTTTTATTTAATCCAAGTGAGATAGATTTCATGATATTAACACATGCACATATAGATCATTCAGGAAGAATTCCAAAATTGTATTTAGAAGGATATAAAAATCCAATCATTGCTACTAAAGCCACATGTGATCTTTGTACAATTATGCTACCAGACAGTGGACATATACAAGAAATGGAAATAGAATGGCGCAATAGAAAAAGAAAAAGAGAGGGAAAAGAACCGTTACCTCCACTATATACAGCCCAACAGGCAATAGATTCGTTAGAATTATTTAAACCTGTTTCATATGATGAGATTGTAGATATAGACGAGAACATAAAAATTAGATTTAATGATGCAGGTCACATGTTAGGTTCAAGTATTGTTGAAATATGGGTAACAGAAAATGGAGAAACGAAAAAAATAGTATTTACCGGTGATTTAGGAAACAATGATTTACCTTTATTATCTTCACCAACTATGATAGAGTCGGCAGACTATTTAGTAATGGAATCAACATATGGAAGTAGACTACATATAAGAAATGACGATAAAGCGGAGATGTTTTTGAATATAGTTTCAGAGACACTTGATGGTGGAGGAAATGTAGTAATACCATCATTTGCGGTTGGAAGGACACAAGAAATAGTATATGAGCTAAATAAATTAAAAGAAAAAAGAGATGACGAAGAGTTTACCAAAAAGTATGAAACACTAATGAGAGCACCAGTATATGTGGATAGTCCACTTGCAATATCAGCTACAGAAATATTTAGACAAAATCAAGAATTATTTGACGATGATGTACAAGAGGCAATGAGAAAAGGAGATAATCCGTTAGATTTTCCAGGGTTGCAATTTACAAAAACAGCAGACGAATCAAAAGCACTAAATGAAATAAACACACCATCAATAATAATTTCAGCTAGTGGAATGTGTGAAGTAGGTCGAATAAAACACCATTTAAAACATAACTTATGGAATCCAAAGAACACAATATTATTTGTTGGATATCAGGCTCCAGGAACATTAGGAGATAAAATAGTAAAAGGTGCAAAAAGTGTAAAAATATTTGGAGAAGAAATAGCAGTAAATGCTAGAATTGAATACATAGAAGGATATTCAGGTCATGCAGATCAAGAAGGATTATTAAACTTTATATATTCATTTTTAAACAAACCAAAGCACATTTTCTTAGTACATGGTGAACCAGAGGCACAAGAAGTATTAAAAGGAAAAATACTTGAAACAACCGATATACCCGTAACTATACCAGACTTTGGAGAAACCTATGAATTAAATGAACAAATACATGTAACAGACAACATAGTTTCAGATGCTACAAAAACAAAGAAACAATTCAAACACTTAAGATTAGAAGTATTAGATAGAATTCAAACATTAAAAGAAGAAATAGACGACATGGAAAACATTGTAAAAGAAGATATACTAACACCAGAAACACAAGACGAAAAAGTAATTGAACTAAATAATAAGATAAAAGAATTAGAGCAACAAATTGTAAAAATTTTGTCCAATTAGGGACGGTTCTTTTTTGGACATTTTGTCCAATTAGGGACGCTTCTCTAAAATAGATATGGTACAAATGGAAAGGTAAAAAAATGGAAAAGTTTTTTAATGATGCAATAATAGGAAATAAGAATATAACAGCTAGTTTTTCTAAAGAAGGAGAGTTATTAAGGTTATATTATCAACAACCGGATTATAGACAATTTATTGATTATATGTATGCGGGATTGCAAATTAATGATTCTGCATTAATTAAGTTGCATGACGATATTAATAATGTGTATAATCAATATTTTACGAAAGATACAAACATTTTGAATACAGAGATAAGGAATACTTATTTTAATTTGAAAGTTGTACAAACAGATTTTATTCCAATGAAATATAATGTCCTTATGAAAAAATATGTTTTTAAAAATGAAAGTTCAATAGATTTGGATGTATCATTTTTGTTGCATTCAAGTATGCTAACTGACGAAAATAATTTAGTATCGGCAATGGTTATAGATAATGGAATAATACAATATGCTCATGATTTTATGATGGCAGTTGTGTCAAAGAAAAATCCAGTATTGTCGCATCAAATAAATGATACAAATGCAAATATTCATACTGGTAGAATTCATGACAAAGATTATATAGGAATGGCTGCTGATTCTAGTGTTAGTTATCATATAGGACTTTTAAAGCCGGGTGAAACGAAGGATATAGAGTTTTTAGTTTATATACATGAAAATAAAGAAATATATAAAATGCATGATGTTTTAAATGAAATTGAGAAGATTAAGAAGATTGATTATGAAAAAGAGTTGTTACAGACCAAAAATTACTGGAGAAGATATGTAAAAGAGCATTCAAAGTTAGATTTGAAGGAAGATACTGAATATGAGAAGAAGATAAAAAAGATATATAATAGATCTATTTTATTATTTCCACTTTTATCTAATGAACAAACAGGTGGAATTCAAGCAGCTGTAGAAGTTGACGAAAATAGGACAAGCTGTGGCAGATATGCATATTGTTGGCCAAGAGATGCTATTTTTGTTACTCAGGCAATGGATTTGATAGGAATGGAGAAGGAAACGGAAAGATTTTATAAAAATTTCTGCAAAAATACGCAAAGTAAAAATGGAAGATGGGAACAGCGCTTTTACACAGACTGCAGATTAGCACCATGCTGGGGATATCAAATTGACGAAACAGCTAGTGTAGTTTATGGAGTTTACAAGCATTATGAAAGAACTAAAGACGAGAAATTTTTGAAAGATAATATGAAAATGATTGAAAAGGCAACAAAGTATCTTAAAAAATATGTGGAGAATATATTACAAATAGAGGAAAAAGAAGATTTAGTAAAAAAAGAAATATTGGAAAACAAAAAAGAAGAAAAAGAAAAGATTCATGTAAGCTATGATTTGTGGGAAATGCATGAAGGAATCAGTCTATATTCAATAGCAAGTATATTTAGTGCATTTCAAATTATGATTAAGTTATATGATAACATATATGAACAAGAAGAAAAAGAAAAGCAAAAATCAAAAACTCCTAATAGATTAAAACAAGAATCTATTATAAAAGAGAAAGACAAATTAGAAGAGTATTCAGAAAAGTTAAAGAAGTATGTTTTAGAAAATTTCTATGACGAGCAAAAGAAAACTTTTGTGAGAAATCTTGAAGATAGAAAGATAGATATTAGCATATTAGGAGCGATTGTGCCATTCGAATTATTCACGGCAAAAGAAAAAAAGGTGCAAAATACAGTAGAAAATATAGATTTGAACTTAAGAACATATACAGGCGGATACAAAAGATTTGAACAAGACCATTATAGAAATGGAAATCCTTGGACAATAGCAACACTTTGGAGAGCTTTATACTATATAGAATTAAAGCAATACAAGAAAGCAAAAGAGTGCTTAGACTTTGTCATACATTCTGCAACAAAACACGGCTATATAGCAGAGCAAGTAGATAACCAAACAATGCAATCAGCTTGGGTAATAGGTCTAGGATGGGCTCATGCAATGTTTATCATTGTATTAGATAAGTTGTCCAAATAGGGACGGTTCTTTTTTGGACATTTTGTCCAATTGGGGACGCTTCTACATATGGTATACATAATTTAGGTAAATACATAGGTCAATGTGCTTATGTATATATAAAAACATATAAATAATTAAAATAAATATAGCATAAATGAAAAATTTATGCTATATTTATTATGTGAATGTACTAAGAGGGGGCATTAGTGCAAGTGCAAAAATTACATAAAATGGAAGGAGAGAAGTACATAATGCCAAGAACCTCTAGAAAAATAAGTGATTCTGGTATTTATCATATCATTGTTAGAGGTATTAATAAGCAAGACATATTTTATGATAAACAGGATTACATGAAGTTTTTATCAGAAGTGAAATCAACAAAAGAAAAATATAATTACGAAATATATGCATATTGTTTGATGCCAAATCATGTTCATATGGAAATTATGGATAAAGATTTATCTTTAGAATTTATTATGAGGACACTTATGGTTGCATATGCATCATATTTTAATAAAAAATACGAAAGAACAGGACATGTCTTTCAAGATAGATATCTAAGTAAAGAAGTAGAAACAAAGGAATATGTGTTAGATTTGCAAAGATATATTCACCAGAATCCAGAAAAAGCGGGTATATGTGGGAAAGAGGAATATCAATGGAGTAGCTACAAGGAATACATGTGTTGCAAAAGTAACATTGTCGATACATATTATATAATGCAACTTTTCGGAATGAATCTACAGGAATTCAAGCGATATAATGATAATGATGTTTATATGACTAAGAAAATATATGAATTTGAAATGACAAGAAAAATAACGGATGAAAAAGCAAGATTTATCATACAAGAAGAATTAAAAATAGACAATTTGCAAGAAATACAGCAATATAGTAGTAAAGTTAAACAAGATATATTTAAAAAATTGATAAAAATAAAAGATGTAATTTGTATTAGTCAAATTGCAAGGATAGTAGGAATTAATAGGAAAACTATTGAAAGAATGCTGAAAAATGAAGAAAAAATGGAGAAGCGTCCCTAATTGGACAAAATGTCCAAAAAAGAACCGTCCCCATTTGGACAAGGACAAGGAAGTGTATGAAGTGGCGAAGGATAAGGTTGTGTTTGTGTGTAGTGAGTGTGGATATGAGTCACCAAAGTGGCTAGGAAAGTGCCCACGGATGTAATAGTTGGAATAGTTTTTATGAGGAGAAACTTACTAAAACAGCAGGAAGTGGTTCTCAATCTAAGTATGAAAGAAAAAAAGATAATATGCCTACATTGCTTAATAATTTAGAGGGAAAAATATTGGATAGAGTTTCTACTGGGTTTGGAGAACTTGATAGGGTTTTAGGAGGAGGATTAGTAAATGGTTCTTTAATTTTACTGGGAGGAGAGCCAGGAATTGGAAAGTCTACTTTAATCTTACAAATTTGTGATAAGATTAAGTGTGAAGGAAAAGTGTTATATGTATCTGGTGAGGAGTCGGCAGAGCAAATTAAATTAAGGGCTGATAGATTAGGCATTAATAACAGTGATATTTTGTTCTTGGGAGAGACGGATATTTCAATTATAGAAGATGATATTTTGGAAATAAAACCTAAACTGGTTATTATTGATTCTATTCAAACGATGTATGCAGATGAAATAACTTCGGCAGCTGGAAGTGTGAGTCAAGTAAGAGAAATAACTGCAAGGATTATGAGAGTATGTAAAGAAAATGCAATTACTACAATTATTATTGGTCATGTTACTAAAGATGGAAATATTGCAGGTCCAAGGGTGCTAGAACATATGGTAGATACAGTTTTATACTTAGAAGGTGAAAGATATTTTTCATATAGAATTTTGCGAGGTGTAAAAAATAGATTTGGTTCTACAAATGAGATTGGTATGTTTGAAATGAGGCAAGAAGGTATGGTTGAAATTACAAATCCATCCTCTATTTTGATTTCTGAAAGAGATGATAATCCGGCAGGTTCGGTAATTATAGCCACAATGGAGGGTACTAGACCTTTACTTATTGAGGTTCAAGCATTAACAACCCCAAGTGTTTTTGGATTACCTAGACGAACTGCAAATGGAATGGACTTTAATCGATTAACATTATTAATTGCGGTATTGGAAAAAAAGGCTGGTTTAATGTTGGGAAATCAAGATGTATACTTAAATATTGTTGGAGGAATTAAGGTAAATGAACCAGCAATAGACTTAGGAGTGATTATTTCTGCTTGTTCAAGTTTTAAGAACATTCCAATAGCGAAAGGAACTGTAGCAATTGGAGAAGTAGGCTTGACAGGAGAGGTTAGACGAGTTAATTTTATAGAAAAAAGAATAAAAGAAGCTGAAAAATTAGGTTTCAAATGTTGCATTATTCCAGAAAGTAATAAAAAACTATTGAAAGAAAACTATAAATTAGATATAATAGGTGTGAAAAATGTAAATGAAGTAATGCAAAAATGTGGATTGAAGTAAATGATGAAAGAGAGTGGAGAATGTGCGCTTAGATAAAGAAACTGAGATAACTAATATTTTAAAGCTTATAGCTCCTGGAACGCCAATTAGAAATGGTTTGGATAGTATATTAAAAGCAAAAACTGGTGCACTGATTGTAATTGGAGATTCTAGTAATGTTTTAAATTTAGTTGATGGCGGTTTTAATATTAATGAAGATTATACACCATCAAGATTATATGAATTAGCAAAGATGGATGGAGCAATCGTAATAAGTAGTGATTTAAAGAAAATACTTTTCGCCAATGCACAAATCATACCAGATGCATCTATCCCAACAAAAGAAACGGGTACGAGGCATAGAACCGCAGAAAGAACGGCTAAGCAAACAGGCGAAATAGTAATAAGTATTTCTCAAAGAAGGAATATTATAACTATTTTTAAAGGTAATATTAGATATGTAATTGAGGATACATCGAAAATACTAAATCAAGCAAACCAAGCTTTACAAACTGTGGAAAAATACAAGAAGGTATTTGACAGTAAGCTAAACATACTTAACGAATATGAATTTAATGATATAGTTACATTAGATAATGTAATAACAGCAATTCAAAGAGCAGAAATGGTAATGAAAATTGTAGAAGAAGTACAGAGAAACATATATGAGCTTGGTGACGAAGGAAGACTAGTTGAAATGCAACTAGAAGAATTAGTTGGAGATTTAGAAAAAGAAGAATTATTGATTATTAGCGACTATGTTGTACATACTAAAAAGAGGAAAGCAGAGAATGTGTTGGAAAATATTATTAATTTGTCATATGAAGATTTATTAGATCCTTCAAATATTGCAAAACTCTTGGGGTATGAAATATTTGATAATTATGATGATGTTGCAGTATATACAAGAGGATACAGGATTTTAAATAAAATTCCAAGAATGCCAAACAATATAGTTGAAAACTTAGTGAAAGCATTTAAATCTTTTCAGCATATTTTAGCAGCAGATATTCCAAAACTTGATGAAGTAGAAGGAATAGGTGAAGTTAGAGCTAAAAATATTAAGCAATCCTTAAAAAGAATGCAAGAGCAATTTATATTTGATAATGTGATGTTATAAACGATGGAGGATGAAAAATGAAAAGTAACAAAGGAATAACAATGGTTGCATTGGTAGTTACAATAATAATATTAGCCGTAGTGGCAGGAACTATAGTTTATAATGGCAAAAAATCCATAAAGTCTGCAAATAGACAGCAATTAATATCTCAACTAGAAATGGTACAAGCAAAGATAAATGTACTTGCAGAAAAAATGGAAAACAATTCGTATGATAATGACTACTATAGAGCTGTAGCCAGACAGATAGACAGCCTAGACCAAACAAAACTGCAAGAAATTTTAAATAGGGATGCCAAAAATGGCAATACTTTTACAACAGATGCAGATGGCTTCTACTATTTTGGACCTAGTGATTTAGAAAGAATAGGATTATCTGAAATGAATCAAATATTTTTGGTAAACTTTGACACAAGAGAGGTATTTAGTTATACAGGTGTAGAAATTGAAGGAAAAATGTATTATAGTTTACAAGACTTTGGATATCCTTCGTGGAATCCTCAGTATGAACAAGAAACTCGCAAAATACCTACTTTTGAATTAAAAGTTACAAAAACAGACGAAAATAAATGGAGGATAACTGTAACAAATGTGGTTACAGACAACAATGTAGCAATTGATACTATTAGCTATAAATCTGCAGATAGTGCAAATTGGATAATAGTAAGCGGTATGGATTTCGAGGTAACTAAAACAGGAACATATGAAGTAAAGTTAACTGATAAAGTTGGAAATAGTGCAACTATTACACAAGATGTAAATAATTAATTTGAAAGAAAGGAAAAAGCTAGAACATTTAACTAGTGGTGAAAGAAATGAAATTAAAACAAACTATATTAATAATAGCAATTATATTGGTAATTATTTTAATAGGATGGTTGTTATTTGGATACTATCAAAAATTAACATATCATGTTTCAAATCCAATAGCAACAATCGAAGTAGAAAATTATGGAGCAATAAAAGTAGAACTATATCCAGATATGGCTCCAAATACAGTAGCAAACTTTATAAAATTAGCACAGAACGGATCTTATAATAATTCTACATTCCACAGAGTTGTAAAAGATTTTATGATACAAGGTGGTAGTATGAAAGGAGATTCTACAAGTTCTCCAACATTGCAAGATTTAGATATTAATAACGATGCAGAAGAATATTGCATAGAAGGTGAAATGGCAGCTAATGGTCATTCAGAAAATACTTTAAGACACGAAGAAGGAGTTTTATCAATGGCAAGAGTGGATTATACTTCCCTTAGTTCAACTTTGACAAAAGAAAGCTATAATTCTGGTAATTCACAATTCTTCATTATGACTAAAAACACACCATCTTTGAATGGATTATATGCAGCCTTTGGTAGAGTAATCGAAGGAATGGATATTGTTCACCAAATAGAAAATACAGAGCTTTCTGTAAATAAAAATGAGGAAACAGGAGAAGAAACCACAACAGATTCACCTGTAAACCCACCAAAAATTACAAGTATTACAGTTGAAACTTTTGGAGTAGATTATGGAATGCCTGAAACAATGGAACCATTCGACCAACAAAGTTGGATGTACGAGCAATTAGGAATTCAATATTAAAATAGAAATTTGTTAAAATGATAGGAAATGTTTGCAAAACTTCCTATCATTTTTTTACTAATTTTTTCACTAAATGATAGTTTTCGACATAATATATATTAACTGGTTTGTCAATATATAGAGGTGAAATATTAATGTACAAAATAAAAAAAGGCGATATTGTAGGAAGAAAGTCATATGGCAAAGACATATTATTTATTGTTGAAAAAATTATAAAACATTCTAACGAACCACAAATAGCAATATTAAAAGGAATGACAATAAGAATAGAAGCAGATTCACCAGTAGAAGATTTAGTAATCATTGAAAAACAAAGGATAGACAATAATATTAGAACTTTGAATAATAAATTAGAAAATAGAATAAAAGAATGTACAGTAAATAAAAAAGGAGCTAACAAAAAATTCTTTGGTAGAAATGTTGTAACAGAAAATACAGGATTAATTTTACATTTAGATGGTGACAGAAAATATAGTGAAAAATCTGATAAATATTATAAAAAAGTGGGTTTAAATGCAATAGTAAGAAATATAGCAGAAAATAAGCAACCATATGTGATTATCGATTTATTAAATAGATACAAACCAGATGTATTAGTAATTACTGGTCATGACCGGAATGATAAAAAGTGGGACTGGATACAATGATATTTATAATTATAGAAATTCGAAATACTTTATAAAAACAGTAATACAAGCAAAAAAATGGGTTCAAAAAAACGGAAAAGATGTAGCAATTTTTGCTGGAGCATGTCAAAGTTATTATGAAGCATTATTATCAGCAGGTGCAAATTTTGCTTCTTCACCTGCAAGAGTTTTAATAGACTTTATGGATCCACTTATTGTGGCAGAGAAAATAGCAACTACTGATGAATATAAATATTTAACAATAGACGATATTGAAGAAGAATTAAGAAACGGAAAAGATGGTATAGGAGGAGTAGGAACAAGAGGAAAAAAACACAATGTAACAATTTTGTAATATTATTGTAATACAAAAGAAACATTTAACAAAATAATTGATAAAAACCTAGAGGTGAGCGAGTTTTGGACAAAACAAACAAGCTTACCTTTTTTGACATTTTACGCTAGGAATGATATAATTCGAACCATAAATAAAGAAATGGGTGATGGTATGATTTATAAGGATGATATACTAAATTTGAAGTCAGACATAACACAAAAGATAGGTCAAAAAATTATTGTAAAAGGAACTCTTGGAAGAAGCAAATTTTTTGAAAAGGAAGCTACAATAGAAAAAGCATACCCTAATTTATTTGTTGTAAAATATGATGAAAACAATAGAAATGTTACATATAGTTACACAGATATATTAACGAGAACTGTTGAAGTGAAAGTATTTGATGGAGAAAACTATAATCCATTAAACCTACCTCAAGTAGAAACTAAAAAATATAAAAGATTATAAAATTCCTAATTTTAGGAATTTTTTTTTGATTCCTCAATATACATTAAGTAAAAGAGATTAATTAGGGGGAATGAAAAATGTCAGTAGATGTTACGAGAGAAAGTCTATGTGTAAATAAAATAGTTGGACAAAAAATAGAAAATTTTGTGGTAGAAGGTGATATGATAGTTCCAGATATTAAACCAGATATCTTAAATACCATTAGTACATCTGGCAATATATGCATTTACAAAAAAGAGGTATTAGATGGAAAGGTTAGAATAGATGGCAAAATAAGTACATATGTAGTGTATTTAGCAGATAGTGATGACGAAGTAGTGAGGGGAATTTCTGGAGGAATAGATTTTACACAGGTTATGGATTTTGAACAAGTTACAAACCAAATGGAATTGGATGAACAGCTTGTAATTAAGTCTATAGAGTGTAAAGTGCTAAATGGTAGAAAGATTAATATAAAAGCAGTAGTTCAAATGTCTGCAACGGTTTATTCGAATGAAAGTATTGATATTATTAATCAGGTCAATGATGTGCAAGATATTCAAACTCTAAAATCTAATTTGAATATAAATTCTTTAGTGGGAAGTGGAACTTCAAAAACATATGCTAAAGATACATTTATAATTGATAATACAGATAATTTAGCTGAAATTTTGAAAACAGATATTAGTATTGTAAATAAAGATGTAAAAATGAGCTATAATAAGGTTTTAGCTAAGGCGGAAGCTAATGTGAAAATATTGTATTTGACTGAAGATAATAGAATTAAACTTATTGAGAATAATATGCCAATAATGGGATTTATAGATGTTGCAGATGTTTCAGAGCAAAATTTATGTGATTTAAAGTATAAAATTAAAAATATTATAGTAAAGCCTAATTCGGTGGAAGAGCATTCTATCTATATAGAAATTGAAGTGGAATTGGGATGTAAGGTATACGAATCAAAAGAAATTAATATAATACAAGACATGTATAGTCCTACACAAGAATTGGAGTATACAACAAAATTAGTGCATACTACATCAAACAAGCAGATTATAAAGCAAATGTATGAAGTTAATGAAAATATTGCGATAAGCGAAATAGGGGAAAATCAAATATATGAAGTTATGGTTAAACCAGAAATTGCAAGTCAAAGTGTAGTAGATGGTAAAATAATATATGATGGGCAAATCAAGTTAGAGTTTATATTTGCATCAGATAAGGTTAGTAAAATAGATACAAAGCAAAGTGTACTACCACTTAATTTTTCTGTTGATGTTCCAGGTATAGAAGTAGGAAGTGATATAAATACAAGTATTGATGTGTCAAGGGAAGACTTTATAACAGATGGAAGAGGAGGCATAAATAGTAAAATTGCTTTAGATTTTAATATAGATGTTTCTAAAACGGTTGCAATAAATGTGATTGATAAGATAGAAGTAAATGAAACAAGACGAAAGGAAATTTATAGTATGACAATTTACTTTGTGAAAAAGGGGGATACTTTATGGAGTATTGCTAAAAATTTTAAAAGCACGGTTGAAGATATTGCGAGAGTTAACAATATTGAGGATGCAGATAAAATTTTTCCAGGGCAACAATTATTTATTCCAAGATATGTATATAGAAATGAAAGGTCAGCTTAGATAAATGGATAAAATATATTCTAGAACAAGAATAAAATTGCCAAAATTAAAAAAAGTGTCAATCAAGAAAAGGAGAATGGGGATAGTATTAGTGGTAATATTAATAGCGATTGTGACTAGTAATATTATTGCTAATGCTTTTTTACCAATATATGAGTCACTATGTAGTGAACGAGCTAAAAGTGTTGCAACTGTTATTAGTAATCAAGAAGCTACAAAGGTAATGCAGGATTATACTTATGAGGATTTAGTTTCAATATATAAGGATAAAAATGATAATATTACTATGATAAAATCGAATATTGGTCCAATTAATAAGATTATATCTGAAGTTGGAGAAGATATACAAAAAAGAATTAATGAGGAAGGGGAAAGTCAAGTAGGCATTAGTTTTGGCAGTTTATTTGGAAGCAAATTTTTCGCAAGTCGAGGTCCAAAACTGCCGTTAAAGTTATCTGTAATAGGGAGTGTAAATACTAATTTAGTAAGTGAATTTAAAGAAGCGGGAATCAATCAAACACTACATAGAATTTTCTTAGAAGTTGAGTGCGAAATAAGTGTATTAACACCGTTTGAAAATATAAATGAGTCAATTACGAATCAAATTTTATTGGCGGAAAATGTAGTTGTTGGACTAATTCCAAATACCTATTATAATTTGAATGGATTAGAAAGTAACAATGCGGTTGATGTAATAGAATGACCAAACTAATTGGCCATTCTATTTATTGTTTTTTCATTTTTGGTTTTGAAATAAGAGATGCAATATATCCAAAGAATATAGCAGCAGCAATACCACCAGCAGCGGCTTTTGTTCCACCTATAAAGGCACCTACAAGTCCAGATTTTGATACTTCCTCAATAGCACCTTTTGCTAATGCGTTGCCAAAACCTGTTAGAGGTACAGTTGCTCCACAACCCGCGAAATCTATTAAATGCTGATAAATTCCTAATCCACCCAGTATAGCACCAGTAGTAACAAAAATTACTAAGATTCTAGCAGGAGTTAATTTGGTTTTATCTATTAATATTTGACCAATTACGCAAATTAATCCACCAACTATGAAGCAACGGAGCATCATCATCCAATCAATACTCTGAAAAAATTCCATAAAAAATCCTCCTTCTAAAGTTCAATGCTAACTGCATGTGCAATGCCAGGGATACTTTCTCCTTGCTGAGATGTAGTTGAATTTGTTAATGCACCAGTTGCAATTAATAAAATTTTCTTGTATTTTTTATCTTGAAGTAGTTTATATAAATATCCAGAAAAAACGCTAGCACAACATGCACAACCACTACCACCAGAGTGAGTATCTTGTTTTTCTTTATCAAATATTAAGACTCCACAGTCATTATAATTAGGTTTAATATTATAGCCTTTTGTTTCTGCAAGTTCAGTTAAAATTTCTCTACCAATGTATCCTAAATCACCAGTTAAAATTGCATCATAGTAATTTGGAGTACGACCTGTATCTTGAAAATGAGTAACTAAGGTATCCAAAGCAGCAGGTGCCATGGCAGCTCCCATATTGTTTGCATCTTTAATTCCCATATCTACAATTTTTCCAACAGTCATGTGAGTTATATAAGGACCGTTTCCAGCTTTTGAAACAATGGCTGCACCAGAGCCAGTAACAGTCCATTGGGAAGTGGGTGGCCTTTGGTTTCCTAGTTCAAGTGGGAACCTGAATTGCTTTTCAGCACTACAAAAGTGGCTAGAAGCGGCACACAGTGCATTTTGACCAGCGCCACCTTCTAAAAATACACTAGCTAGACACAGAGCTTCAACGAAAGTAGAACATGCACCAAATATACCTAAAAAAGGTATGTTTAATTCTCGTAGACCAAAACTAGAAGAAATACACTGGTTTAGCAAATCACCAGCGAAGCAATAATCAATGGCTTCATTAGATAAACCTGATTTAGCAATAACTGTATTGACAGTTTCTTTTATAATTTTACTTTCGGCTTTTTCCCAACTACTTTCTCCCCAAAATTCATCTTCTAAGCATTTATCAAAATATTTGGCAAGTGGTCCATCGGCTTCTTTTGGGCCAACTATACATGCGGTTTGAGCTATTGTTGGTGGCGTTTCAAACATGACGGTTTGTTTTCCTTTTTTTATCATATATTCATATCCTTTCTATACTAAAGTTATAGTTTGTGTGTTAAAAATTAAATATATAATGCCTACAATTATAGATGCAGATATACCAAACACAAGAACAGGTCCTGCTACTGTAAACATTTTTCCTCCAACACCCATGACGTAACCTTCAGATTTATATTCCATGGCAGGAGATACAATTGAATTTGCAAATCCAGTAATAGGTACAAGTGAACCAGCACCAGCAAATTTTCCAATTTTATTGAATAAATTTAGACCAGTTAAAAATGCACTAATACCAATTAATATAATTGAAACTATTGTATTTGAAATTTGTAATTCTAAACCGCGATATTTACAATAATTGAATATAATTTGTCCGATAGAACAAATTAAACCACCAACCCAAAATGCATTAAAACAATTTTTGAGAATAGGGGAGTTAGGTGATTTTTTATCTACATAATCTTGGTACTCTTTCTGAGTTTCGATTGGTTTCATGTAAACATTCCTCCTTTTAATAGTTAATTTAATCTCTATCTCTGTCAATAACAAAAGTCAAATCTAAATCTACAAGATATTCACTTATTTTTTTACCAGAAACTTTTGCTCTTTGGTCTATAATTTTTACACCTGTAATGTAATCGATGGTTCTGGATGCTTCAGCAATAGTTTGTATAATTGCATCTTTCCAAGAAATTTCAGATGTTCCTGTAACTAATAAATGTTTTTCAACAGTCATTTTTATCAACCTCCGTAATTATATTGTTATAATCATTTTTTACAAAATTAAAAAAAATATACAAAAAATAAAAAACTTGTATAAATTTATACAAGTTTTTGAAGAAATAAAATCATATAAATATTTAAATAAAGACTAACATAATTGCTTTTTTATTGTGTCTACTGCGATTCCACAGATTATGAATTCTACTACCCAAAATAGACTTACTTGTAGTAGATTTAATCCTATGTAATATAAAAATATGTTTTTTGAAAAGGTGTATGTAAGCAGGATGAGAATGGAAATTATAGATACAGTAAAGGAGAATAGTATTCCGATTTTTCATGATTTTTTTAATGTCTAATTCAAGAGAATTTAACTTTTCATAAATTGCTTTTATAAAAATTTTCATATATATCACAATCTTTCTTTGGTTTAAATATGTTTACTAGATATATGTTAACATAAAACAAAAGTGAAAGCAAAGGTAAATAAAGGAAAAAAGTATAAAAAATACACTCGTCTAAATTTATAAAATGATTTAGACGAGTGTATTTTATAAAATAAAAAACTGTGCACAATTTTTTATTTTGGTTATGCTTGTATAGCATTTAATTTTTTTGCTAATCTAGATTTTTTTCTTGCTGCTGTGTTTTTTACTATAACACCTTTTGTACAAGCTTGATCTATTTTCTTTGTAGCTTCTACAAATAGAGCTTTAGCATCTTCTGCATTTCCGGCATCAACAGCATTTTCAAACTTTTTAACTGCTGTTTTGTAAGTAGATTTTATCATATTATTTTGTAAAGTTTTCTTTTCAATAATACGAACTCTCTTTTTTGCTGATTTAATATTTGGCATTTTTTGCACCTCCTTTTAATAACATAAATTACAACGACTAATATTTTAACATATATGTAAACAAAATGCAAGACTTAAGAATGAAAAAGTCCAAATGGGGACGGTTCTTTTTTGGACATTTTGTCCAATTAGGGACGCTTCTTGAGTTTTAGTGAGATGTAAATGGACAAAATGCCACAAAAAAGAACCGCTTTGCTTCGCAAAGAAGAATACGATTAAATGGAAAATAAATAATAAATTTTGAAACCTAATTAACATCAAATTGCATGAGTTTTTAGAAACTTGTGCAATTTATTTTTTATACAAAAGTAATTTATTTTGTAAGTTTCATTCGGTTTTACAGGACAAGAGAAAATATAAAAAATGATGTATACATTACATAATATTCTGACATACTATAGTTGTAAAACATATATGGGAGTAGTGTTTCTATATAGTCGGAAAGTTCCAAAGGAAATATTATGCAACCACTTGACAATAGATTATCTTTACTGTAAAATGATAAAAGAACACAAGAAGAAAAG
>CANRPR010000015.1 GCA_947632535.1 uncultured Clostridia bacterium
TTTAAAAATTTCTTTAAATTTTTTAGAGGATATTTGTTTTTTAAATTGCCTATATAGAAATAATCATGCTCATTAAAGAATAAATATAGCTTATCATTTATAATTACTCTATGTGGTTCTACATAGGCTAAATTAGTATGTTTAATTATTCTTAAAGTTCCATTAATTATTTTAGGAGTAGTTTTACTAAAGGTACAAGCCCATTCAATTTTAGATAATAGTTCTTCACTTATTTTAATTTCTTTTTTGATTATAGTAATCATCACACACCATCCTTTCTGGTTAAAATAAAAGGCAACAAAAAAATCAACCTTTTACAGTTGATTTATCAATACTTTCGTCTGGTGCGACGATTTTACTTAATGGAGCGGATGGCGGGAATCGAACCCGCGCTATCAGGTCGGAAGCATGACATTCTACCACTAAATTACACCCGCAAAAATACTGCACTATGTTATTATAGCACAATTTACAACATCATGCAAACTCCACAAACTATGCAATATACAATAACCTTCACAATGTTACGAGCGAAAATATCATAATTTACAATTTTAATTCCCGCATTGTTAAGTTTATCATACTCTTCCACTATTCTATCACATACATCATTTTCACATATTTTATTTTCTTGTAGATATTCCTTTGCTACATATTTTGCTTTTATCATAGCATCCATTTCTAAAGTACTTCTTATAAAATAATGCATCATTCCAAATAGAAATAGAACAGCTACTTGTATCATACTTGGCTTTAGTATTTTAAATATTGTTAATATTATTAGCATAAGTACATATATCATATATATATTTGAAAAAATAAAATTACTCCAAAGCAACTTCTTATCTTGGACAGAATGTAAACATTCATGTGCAATAGTTTGTATCCTAGTATAGCTATTCCTAATATTAGCTATAGATATTTTATTTGTTGCAACTATATATAAACTTGTTTTACTCTCCTTATTTTCTTCTATCTCTACACTATTATTTCCTAATTTATTCAAAATGCTTTTTGCTATATCTATATTTTCTGGAAACCCATTTGTTATTTCGTTTAATTCCTCGTTTTCTGCTATTTCTTTTACAATTTTCAAGTTAAATCCTATAACATAAGCAAGTAATAATAAAACAGCAATACTAACAACTAATATAATCAAATATTCCATACTTTCTTTAGTCTCCTTTTAATCTTAAGTTCCTATGCCCACACTTATACTTACTTTAACACATCTTCTACTGCTTCTCCAATAATCTTATTAACATCTGCTAATATCACATTAAACTTCATTTCTGCTTCAAAGTACTCACTTACTTTTTCATTTTCAATTATTTCTATATACATTTTCTGTAATTCTGCAGCCTTTTCATTTTCTTGGGCACCACCCTGCAAGCTTGCCAATTGAACTTCATATCTTAACTTTTCAAATGCTTGTATTTTACTATATACTTCTGCATCTTGCTTAATTTCCTCTTTTAATTCTTTAAAATTTTTATAGTCTTCCGAATTTTTTATTTCATATGCTAATTTATTTGCCGTATCATAAATATTCATTTTCTTCATCCTTCCTTAAAGCAAATAACAGAGAATATCTCTCTTACTAGATAACATATTTTCTGTTTTTTATTAATATATAATTTATACATATATAAACAATTTTATGCGTATGCTTGTCTTTTTCTGAAACTTAACAAATTTGTAATCTCATTTTCTGTACCTTTTGCGCGTTTTGTCTTTCTAGCTTGTTCTTGTGCAATTTGATTTGCTTGTCTTTGTGCCATTGTTTGACAAATAGCCTTTTGATATACAAAATGAGTATCTTGAGCAATCTTTGCCCAATTATATTGATTTTTAACCTTTGCTTTTGCTTTTTTTACTATATTATCACACAATTGTGGATTCCTTAACACCTCTAAAATTGAATCTGCTAATGAATTTGGATTTCCCGCATAGCTTTTCATACCGTCAACACCGTGTTCTACTATTTCATTTAGCCCTCCTATATCAGAAACTACAACTGGAACACCTGCTAACATTGCTTCCAAAGCTACTATACCAAATGGTTCATATGTACTAGGAAATACCGATACATCTGCACATTTATACATTTTGCAAACTTGCTTTGCTTCCATGTAACCTGTAAAATATACTTTATTACTTATACCCATAGAATTAACTTGTGCTTTAAGTTCGTCTATCATTCCACCCTTTCCAGCAATAATAAGTTTTGAATCATGATATCCATCTAATATTTTAGGCATTGCTGAAATTAAATTTTGCACACCTTTTTCATATACTAATCTACCCATAAATAAAATTATTTTTTCATTATCTGCGGCATATTGCCTTCTAAAATTGTAGTCCCTTTCAACTGCATTAAACATATTCACATTTATACCATTAGCTACTACATTTATCTTTTCAAATGGTAATCCAAATAATCTTTGTAAATCACATTTCATATAATTACTATTTACAATTACTTCTGTAGATTCATATGTTAACATCCATTCAGTATCATTTATATACCTTTGAGTTTCATCATGTATCCCTGAATTTCTTCCTGCTTCTGTAGCATGTATTGTAGAAACAATTGGAATATCATATGAATTTTTTAAAGATTTAGCTGCATATGCAACAAGCCAATCATGTGCATGTATTACATCAAATACTCCGTTTTTTGCAATTAATTCATTCGCTTTTGATAACATATTAAAATTCATTTGCATAATCCAATCGATAAAATTGTTTGGATTAATCATATAATTATCTACTCTATATACTTGAACACCTTTATCATCCTCATAATATGGACTATTCCCTTCCCTATAAGTTATAACTGTAACTTCATGTCCATCTTTAATTAATCTTTTAGATAAATCATTTACGACTCTTGCAATTCCGCCTACTATTCTTGGTGGATATTCCCATGTTAGCATTAATATTTTCATTGCTAACTCTCCTTTCGACAATTTTCTTTCGTTTCTTATTAATTCTACAATTTTATTCTATACAATTTTGCAAAAATTGTAAACATTTTTTATAAAATATATTAAAATTATTTTTCGCTTATAAAAACTAAACTCCCACAAGAATTTATTGTGGAAGTTTAACCCTTTATATCTACGCTTTATTACTTGAACCAAATACATCTCTTATTTTATGTTGTACAACATTTTTTATTTCATCTCTTGCTGGTGTTAAGTATTTTCTTGGATCAAATTGTGATGGCTCTTCTGCAAATGTTTTTCTTATTTGCGCAGTCATAGCAAGTCTTAAGTCTGTATCTACATTTATTTTAGATACACCTTTTACACTTGCTTCATGTAACATTTCATCTGGAACACCTTTTGCTCCTGGTATGTCAGCACCATATTTATTACACATTTCTACTAATTCTGGTATTACTGTTGATGCACCATGTAATACTATTGGTGTATTAGGTACTTTTTCTTTTATTTTTGCTAATATATCAAATCTTAACTTTGCTTCTCCTTTAAATTTATAAGCTCCATGACTTGTTCCAATTGCAATAGCTAAAGAATCACAACCTGTTCTCTCTACAAATTCTTTTGCTTGATCTGGATCTGTGTACATTGCATCTGATTCTGATACATTGACATCATCTTCTATACCAGCTAATTTTCCAAGTTCAGCTTCTACAACTACCCCATGAGCGTGAGCATAGTCTACTACTTTTTTTGTTAATGCTACATTTTCTTCAAAATCATATTTAGAACCATCTATCATAACTGATGTAAATCCTGCATCTATACACATTTTACAAGTTTCAAAATCTGGTCCATGGTCTAAATGAATAGCAATTGGTATATTGCTTTCTTCAACTGCTGCTTCAACCATTTTCATTAAATAGTTAATTCTAGCATATTTTATCGCTCCTGAAGAAGCTTGCAAAATTACTGGTGAGTTTTCTTCTTTTGCAGCATCCACTATCCCTTGTATTATTTCCATATTATTCACATTAAAGGCGCCTACCGCAAATCCTTCCTTCATTGATTTTTCAAACATTTCCTTTGTTGTTACTAATGGCATAACCATTCCTCCTTTTAATTTCTTTTTAAACTATTTTATGTCTTATTGTTATTTCTGTCAAGTAAAATTCATTCTAGACAAAAAAACAACCGTCCATAGAAAGGACGGCTAAAATGTATAATTATTCTGCTGATTCTTCACTTTCTGGAGCATCATAAGCAGCTAAGATAGCTGTTTGAATTTTCTCTCTTGTTTCAGCATTGATTGGATGAGCTATATCTTTGAATTCTCCGTTTGGAGTTTTTCTGCTTGGCATAGCTATGAATAATCCATTTTGGCTTTCGATAACTTTGATATCGTGAATTACGAATTCATTATCGAATGTTACAGAAGCAACAGCTTTCATTCTGTTTTCTGAATTTACTTTTCTTAAACGTACATCTGTTATTTGCATGTGAGCACCGCCTTCCAAAGTTTAAATATTATTGTACAATTTTTATGTACGATTATATTATTCGCCACAAAACTTTTTTTTCCTTCTTTAAATTACAAATTTTCATAATATTTTTATTAATTTTGTACAACATATCTTTCCATATATTCTTCTATATTTATTTCATTTTCCTCATATGTCATATAATATGTGTTAACTCCCGCATTAGTTAGAGAATATGCATTAGTTAATCTAACTGGTACCATTTGATTTCCTTCACTATCAAATATTCCATAATAATTTTTTCTTTCTTCTTTGTTAGTCTTTCCTAATACAATGGCATTGTATTTAGGTATAATTAGTAATGGATTCACGGCTTTATTATTAGCCTTTGAATATGAATATCCCATGAAATCATATTCAAGAGGAAGAATCATTTCACCACTTTTATTAAAAGCTCCCCATTTTTCATTTTTATATACTGGAATAAAATTATCAAATAATAAATATCTATTGCTTATGTTGTCTGCTGGAAAATTTCCTGAAGTTATTCCAATCTTATCATATTCTGCATATATTACATTATTTCCATTTCCATCTATTACACCATATTTATTTTCATTTTTTACAACATATAAGTCTGAATTTTTATCTAACAGAGTGATATTATCATACAATAAATTAATTTTTGTTTCTCCTGTAGCAGTAACAATTCCTACTTTATCTGTTGTACTTTTTACAAAAAACTCTTGAGTAGTTTCATTAAATGACATACTTTTATACTTTGAACTTATAATTTCTGTATTATTGCTGTTTACAACTCCATATAATCCATCCTTTTTTTTCACAATGAATAAGTTATATAATATTGCTTTTTGATTATCAAATTCCGTACTAACTCCAGTGTATCCATATTTTTGCATTCTTGTATTATATGTTTTTACTAAATTTGGAAGTGTGTTTATATTAATAGTATTATTCTCTTTGTTATATGTGAAAGTAGAATTAAATCCTATTTTTATACCTTCTGGTGTAACATATAACTTACCATTCTTCTTTATTACCGCTTCATCTATTCTATAATTTTCATAATCTAGAGTTTGATCAGGATATACTTTCGATACTTTGTCAGAGTTTAAGAAGAATGAAGCTGTTTCTTTTTTGTTATTTATCCAACACTTATTTTCATCTTCAGAAAATATTTTATACTCACCATTATGTGCTTCATACCCTAGATATGGTGCAATTTCCTTAATAGCCACATAAATTTTTCCACTTTCATTATCTTGTATAATAGTGTTTTTTGGCAAAGTAACAATTTGACCATCTATATATACTTTTAAAGTTACTTTCTGAACTATAAGCATACTTACTATTATTCCAATTATTAGTAAGACTAATAGTATAATAAAAATTAGTATTATCGTAGTAGTCTTGCTCTTTTTTTCTTTTTTATTTTCCATTCCAGCTAGATCCATATATTTTCCTCCCTATTCTTTAGTATATCCGTATTTTTTATAAAACTCATTTCGAAAATTTAATAAATTGTCATTATCTATTTCTATTCTAACCCTTTCCATCAGTTTAGTCAAGAAGTATAAATTATGCATTGATAGCAATCTTACTCCCAATATTTCTCCTGCCTTTACTAAATGCCTAATATATGCTCTTGTATAATTTCTGCAAGTATAACAATCACATTCTGGATCTAAAGGTGAAAAATCCCTTTCATAAGTTGCATTTCTTACAACAACCTTTCCATTCCATGTCATTGCCGTACCATTTCTTGCAATTCTAGTTGGAAGCACACAGTCACACATATCTATCCCTGCAAGAGCAGCTTCTATTAGATAATCTGGGGTTCCAACTCCCATCAAATATCTAGGCTTGTTTTTTGGCATTAATGGAGCTGTATAATATAACATCTTTAAAAATTCTTCTTTTGGTTCACCTACACTAATTCCACCTATTGCATAACCAGGCAAATCTAGTTCTATCAAATCCTTTGCACTTTGTACTCTTAAATCTTCATAAAATCCTCCTTGTATTATTCCAAACAATGCTTGATTTTCTGTTTTATGTGCTGCCTTACATCTTCTTGCCCATCGTGTTGTTCTTTCCATAGACTGTTTTGTATATTCATAAGTTGCTGGATACTCAACACATTCGTCAAATGCCATTATAATGTCTGCTCCCAAATCTTCTTCTATTTCCATAACACTTTCTGGTGAAAAGAAATGCTTACTACCATCTAAGTGAGATTTAAATTCCACGCCTTCTTCTGAAATTGTCCTTAAGTCTCCTAAACTAAAAACCTGAAATCCTCCACTATCTGTCAAAATAGGTCTGTCCCACTTCATAAAATTGTGTAGTCCACCTGCTTCTTTTACAATTTTATTGCCTGGTCTTAAATACAAGTGATATGTATTAGATAGAATTATTTGCGCATTAACATCATTTTTTAATTCTTCTGGTGTCATTGATTTAACTGTTGCTTGAGTTCCAACTGGCATAAACACTGGAGTTTGTATATCTCCATGTGGCGTATGTATTACTCCTCGTCTTGCTCCTGTTTGCTTACATTCATGTAATAGTTCATATGTTACTGCTGGTTCCATAATACTCTCCTTTATTTTTATCATTTAATTATTCTATAAACATTGCATCTCCAAAACTAAAAAATCTATATTTTTCTTTTACCGCTTCTTCATATGCTTTCATTATATACTCTTTACCTGCTAAAGCAGATACTAACATTAATAATGTTGACTGTGGTAAGTGAAAATTAGTAATTAAGGCATCAACACATTTAAATTTATAACCCGGATAAATAAATATTCCGTGTGTCACCTTCTACTACTTTAACCATACCTTTCTCATCTGCAACAGTTTCTAATACTCTACACGAAGTAGTTCCGAACTGCAATGACTCTATTACCTGTTGATTTTGCTTTATTAATTTTATTTACATCCTCTTGCTTTATATAAAAATGCTCTGTATGCATTTTATGATTTTCTACTATTTCTTCTTTTACAGGTCTAAAAGTTCCAATTCCCACATGTAGCGTCACATTTGCTATATCTATACCTTTTTGTTCTATGCTTTTTAGTAATTCATTAGTAAAATGCAAACCTGCTGTTGGCGCTGCTGCAGATCCTCTATACTTTGCATATACAGTTTGATATCTATCTTTTTCTTTTAATTCCTCGTGTATATACGGTGGCAATGGCATCAATCCAATTTTATCTAGTATTTCATTAAAAATCCCTTCATAATAAAATTTTACTTTTCTTGTTCCACCTTGCATAATATCCAGTATTTCTGCTACTAACAAGCCATTACCAAAAGTTACTCTAGTACCTACATGAAGTTTATTTCCAGGTCTTACAATACATTCCCATATATCTCCTTCTATATTGTTTAATAATAAAAACTCAACTTTGGCACCTGTTTCTTTTTCGCCATATAACCTAGCTGGTATTACTTTTGTATTATTTCTTACTAAACAGTCTCCCGGTTTTAAATAATTTATAATTTCATTAAATACCTTATGTTTTATACTTTTATTTTGCCTATTTAATACCATTAATCGCGATAAATCTCTTTTTTGAATTGGAGTTTGTGCAATTAAATTTTCCGGTAAATAGTAATCAAATTCCGACACTTTCATTTCCTATTGTATTCTCCTCTTTTTTTAATTTTATATTTTCTACATTTGTTGCAATTCTACTTATCATTATTTTTATTTCTTCAAAAATGTTAGCTGGTTCTTTTAATTCTTCCAATTCTATTGAAAACTCAAAATCCTCCGGTTTCGTTGGTTTTAGCTGATATATAATACTATCTAATCCAATTTTATTTCCGTTTTTATCCTTTATATTCTTTCGCATGTAGTCTTGATACCACTCTCTTTGTCCAATTAATCTTTCATCTTCATATCCGTATTTTTCATAATCATGTAGATTTGGTACATCATATCCATATTCTTCCATATTTCTTTCTAAAGTATGCAAAAATTCGTGTATAAATACTTCCTCTGGAAATGTATTTATGAATGTATTATACTTATACAAATAATTATTTTCTTCATTTGGTAAGCGTATATTTGAAAAACCAATACCTAAATAATCCATTCCGCCTAAGCCAACCCAGTCATTAATTTCAATATCAGAACTGTGTATTTCATCTCCTAGTCTTACTGCTACAAAAATATGATCATACTGTTCTTTTTCTAAATATGGCACTATTGCACTTTCTATATTTTCCGGATTAATGAAATATCCATTTTTCTCGTCATAACTTAAACTTGTGACTGGATCATTTATTACAATGCAATCATATGTGACAGTCATTTGATCTTTTGATAATTCTCTACATGAATTTTTAAATCTTTCCATATCGTCTTTAATATCTTGTATATCTGTTTGAGACATTGATAACTTCACATTTTTATTTTCGTTTTTTGCATTTACTACTACATCTATATTAGGAAAAATAAAACAAGCAACATTCCAGTTTGTATCTGTATTTGATATACCTGATTCTACTTTAAAGTCTGAAAACCACACAGTCCCTGTGCAATTATCATTAAAACCACCTAATCTAAAACCTATATCGACACTTGTCCTATTTTTAGAATTAAATAGTAATTCTAATTCTTGCCAATCATTTGTACCCACAATACTTTTTGATTTTTCTACCGTGTCAGCTATACATATTTGTGCACCAGCTGCTGATACTGAATTTTCTGTTACTACATTTTTCGTTTTTACTTTACAAGTGACTTTATATGGAGTATTTTCCTTCACATTTATTTTTTTTACATACATTGCATCATTAAACTGATTCGACTCGATTTTATAACTTGCATTTCTAGAGTATTTTACTTTACTATCTCTTGTAAAAGTAGATACATATGGCATATATTCCATTAGGTTGAATTGATTATAGTTTTTAGTTTGATAAACTCTATATAAGTAAATTACTATCATTATCAAAACTAATAAAAATAAATAATAAAAAATTCCTTTTTTCTTTTGATTTTCCATGCTTTTCTCCTTTTATATACATATTTTTATTATACTAAATTTTTAGTATTTACACAACCCATATTTTAAAATTTATCTATTATAGCTTGCATTTATTAACATAATATGCTATACTGGTAACAATGAAATATTTATGTTTCATTCTGCTGCTTTTATTTTATAGGAGGTCAAGATTATGGTAGAATGCCAATCTAGAATGGAGCGGCTGGAACAGGATTGCGAATATCTACTAGCTACTGTTACAGCAAAATCATTGAGTCGTGTAATGTACACGGGTGAAGCACGTAGGCTTAGAGCTAAGTTTCCTGAGCTCTCTATTTACCAAAAGGGGTCTGTTTATTCCTGCAAGGGAATTAAACATCACTGCCCAGATAATCAATATGTTTATCTCATAAGCAAAACACCGTGATTTACCAGCCTAGCTGGTAAATATGTTACTCGTTAACTCAGCAGCAGAGAAGGGATGCCATGTTATTTTATGGCACCCTTTTATATTATTTTCTCTAATTCTTTTATCTTATCTCTTAATTCTGCTGCTTGTTCAAACTCCATATTTTTAGCATGTTTTAGCATTTCTTCCGTTAATTTATTTATAATGTCTTGTATGTCTTCATCTTTCTTAATTTCATATTCTGTACTAATTTCTTCTAAAACAGTAGCCTTTATTGTATCTCTTACAGACTTCTTAATTGTTTGCGGAATAATTCCATGTTCTTCATTATATTTATTTTGTATCATTCTTCTTCTGTTTGTTTCAGATATAGCCTTTTCCATAGATTCGGTTAATTCATCTGCATACATTATTACTTTGCCTGATGTATTTCTAGCTGCACGTCCTATTGTTTGTATTAATGAACGCTCTGAACGCAAAAATCCCTCTTTATCCGCATCTAGTATTGCTACAAGTGATACCTCTGGAATATCTAGTCCTTCTCTTAATAAATTAATTCCTACTAAAACATCAAACTCTCCCATACGCAAGTCTCGTATAATTTCCATTCTTTCTAAAGCTTTTATTTCTGAATGCATATATCTGACTCGTATATTTACACCTGTTAAATATGTTGTTAAATCCTCTGCCATTTTTTTTGTTAATGTAGTAACTAATATTCTTTCTTGTTTTTCTACTCTCTGCCTAATTTGCTCTATTAAGTCGTCTATTTGATTTTCTACTGGTTTCACTTCAATTTCAGGATCTAATAAACCTGTCGGTCTAATAATTTGTTCTACTATGTTACCTTGCGAAACTTGTCTTTCATATTCTGCTGGAGTTGCGCTAACAAAAATAGCTTGATTTATTTTATTTTCAAATTCATCAAATTTTAGTGGTCTATTGTCAAATGCTGAAGGTAATCTAAAGCCGTAATCAACCAATGCAGCCTTTCTTGCATGATCTCCATTATACATTGCTCTAACCTGTGGAATTGTTGCATGAGATTCGTCAACTAGTAGTAAGAAATCTTTTGGAAAATAATCCATCAGCGTAAATGGTGCACTTCCCGGCTTTCTTCCACTAATGTGTCTTGAATAGTTCTCAATTCCTTGACAAAATCCTGTTTCTTTCATCATTTCTATATCAAAATTAGTTCTTTCTTCTATTCTTTGTGCTTCTATCAATTTATTTTGTGATTTAAAAAATTCAATTCTTTCTTTTAATTCTTCTTCTATTGTTTGTATAGCTTTTTCCATTTTTTCAGATGTTGTTACATGGTGTGAATTAGGAAATATCATAACATGATTTCTTGTGCCTATTACTTTACCTGTTACAGGATTTATTTCTGATATTTTTTCTATTTCGTCATCCCACATTTCAACTCTTATACCTTGTTCGTCTTGATCTGATGGATATATCTCTATTATATCGCCTTTTGCCCTAAATGTTCCTCTTTTGAAATCCATTTCATTTCTAGAATATTGCATGTTAACCAATTTTCTAAGTATTTCATCTCTTGGTTTTATCATTCCTGGCCTTAAAGAAACTATCATATTTTCATAATCTATTGGGTCTCCTAAGCCATAAATACAAGAAACTGAAGATACTATTATAACGTCTTTTGTTTCAAATAGAGCCGCAGTAGCAGAATGTCTTAATTTATCTATTTCGTCATTAACTGAAGAATCTTTTTCTATATATGTGTCTGATGATGCAATATATGCTTCTGGTTGGTAGTAATCATAATAAGAAACGAAATACTCCACTGCGTTCTCTGGGAAGAACTCTTTAAACTCACTATATAGTTGTCCTGCTAATGTCTTATTGTGTGCTAAAACAAGAGTTGGCTTTTGAACTTTTTCGATTATGTTTGCCATAGTGAAAGTTTTTCCGTGAGCCTGTTACACCAAGTAAAGTCTGAAACTTCTTGCCTTCTTTTACACCATTACTTAAATATTCTATTGCTTGTGGCTGGTCGCCAGTTGGCTTATAATTTGATACTAATTTAAACATTTCTTCCCCTTTCTTGTGACCTTTCTATTTAATCATTTAAAAAATTCATTACTAAATCTATTATAACTTCTTTTTCTTTTGGATTTGATTCTGCAATTAACAAAGTAAGTGCTGCTAAAGTATTGTTATCTATTATTTGCTTTTCAGCTTTGTATAAGATACCATAATAATTTAAGAAATATATAAATAAAGTTGCTGCAATTCTTTTATTTCCATCAATAAATACATGATTCTTAACTACTAAATATAAGAAGTTAGCTGATTTTTCCTCGATACTATTATATATATCTTGTCCATCAAAACTTTGATATATATTATTTATAATAGATTCTAGTCCATTATCTCTTTCTATTCCAAATATATTGCTTTTTTCTCCAAATTTTAAGTTGTGAATAATATCTAAGCAGTCTTGATATTGAATTATTCTGTTGTCTATTGTTCCTTTTATTTTTTTCAAAGTTCTATGGTCATAGTCATCTAGTAAATCTAATGCTTTTGAATAATTCCCTATAACTTTTAAAATTTCTTTAGCATCATTAGCTTCTAATCTTTCATCAATTCTATTAGCAATATCAATTAACTTTATTGTTTTTTCTAAGTATTTCAATCTTTTTTGATTTACTGCATAACCTTCTAGCATATAATCTTTTAAAATTTTTGTTGCCCATCTTCTAAAAATAATTCCATTTTTTGATTTTACACGATAGCCAACAGAAATAATCATATCTAAATTATAGTAATTAGTTGGTTTATCAGCAAATTCGGAATTTCCGAATTTAGTCAAAGTTTCACTTTCTTCAAGTTCACCTTCTTTATATATGTTTTTTATATGTTCATTTATAGTAGATTTAGCTTTATCAAAAAGTTTAGCCATTTGTTCTTGAGTTAGCCATACTGTTTCATCTTTCATATTAACTTCTAATTTAACATCTTGATTTTCAAATATTATAATTTCATTTTTTTCATCTGTCATAAAATCAACTTCCTTTTCTGTTTTAATAGTATATAAAATCCTATTTTAAATAATTTTTATCAAATCTGTGCAAAAGTACCTTACACGAACTTTACATGAATTGGGTTATTTTTTGCTAAACTAATTAAATCTAAAAGGGTCTAAAATTGACTAAATAATGCCTTCCTTAGTAACAATTCGTCCTCAAATTTTTACTATATAATAATATCATTTTTTGCCCGAAAAAACAAGGCTTTTAGACTACCTTTTACATACAAAAATTCCAGCGATTTCTCACTGGAATTTTTGCTTTCTAGGCTCCTATTTTAGGACTTCCTCGTATTTTAGGACTAAAAAACTTTGTTTAAACCATTCTTAACAGCATATCACTACTCAATACACTAGTGCTAAGTTTTGCTATAGGAACATCAAGCACTGTTAAAGCGCCCAACTTACCCTCTTGATTCATACGATATGCTGCTCTTGCATATGCAACCATAACTGAACCTGTAAATTCAGGATTAGAATCGAGCTTTAATGAATACTCAATTACCTGCTTGTTGTGTTCATAACCTGTTTCACCTGTACGTATTACCGTTCCTTTATGCGGCATTTTGGAGTGGTCTCTTTCCATTTCCTCTTCACTAATAAAGTAAACAGTAGTATCATAGTCAGCAAAATATTTAGGCATACTCATAATTTCATTTTTTATTCTTTCCCTGTCTGCTCCTTCTTCAGCTACAACATAGCATACCCTCTTATGCTTTTCTCTTGTCGTCAATATAGGCTCTTCTCCATTTCTCACGCTTTGTACTGCAGATTCAACAGGTATAGTGTACTGACGAGCATCTTTAACTCCTTTGATACGACGTACTGCATCTGAATGCCCTTGACTTACACCATATCCCCAGAATGTTTTAGTGTATCCACGAGGTAAAATTTCACTAGCATATACCCTGTTCAGTGAAAATACTCCCGGATCCCATCCCGCAGAAATAATTGCTGTCTTTTTGTGCATTTCTGCAACTTCGTTTATTTTAGCAAAATATTTTGGTATATCATCATACGTGTCGAAACTATCCACTGTATTATACAAAGCGGCAATTTTAGGTCCCTGCTCAGGCAAGTCTGTTGCAGATCCCCCACACAAAATCATAACATCAATAAACTTAGTATAATAATTACTGAAAATATTATTATATTTAGCGACAGTCGCACATGATGGTGGAATGATTGTGCTGGGATCTCTTCTAGTAAATATGGCAGCTATTTGGATGTCAGCAGATCTCATACATGCTAACTCTACTCCTTTACCAACATTACCATAACCTACAATACCTACTATAGCTGTTTAGTCGCTAATATCAAAACCTTTTGAACTATCACAAATTTTGTCAATCATTTTTAGCATTATTAAAAATTTCTCCAACTTTATTTCCTAAAGCATATATAGAAAACTTATCCTCAAAATTCTCCTTTTGAGCCTTACTAATCCTATCATATAGTTCTTTATTACTATACAATTCTTCTATTTTTTCTAATAATTTGTTTTCATCCTTTTTAATTATAAATCCATTCACACCATCTTTAATATACTCCTTCACCGCTTCAGATGATGTACATATTATAGGTTTACCCAACTGCATTGCCTGAAGAATAACCAATTGCCCTGAAGATATATTTTCATCTTTTAATGGTATAACTACTAAATATGCTTTACTTAGCATATTTAAATAATCCTGTCCAATAACATCATTGTATATTGTAACATTTTTATAATTCTTCAACTTACATTCGTCAGATATTATATTTAGTATGTAATCTTTATCCTTTAATGCATTATATAAAAAGTCATAATCCCTGTTAGAACGACCACAAGACAAAATACTTTTCTGGCTATTATCCATATTGTTTTCTACTATTATTTCTTCTATTCCTAAATTACAAAATCTAAATTTATCTTGGCTTACATTAAATACTTTTGCATAATATTCGCATTCCTTCTCAGAAAAACATACAAATTTATCAACATATTTACTCTGTACAATATATTTCATAAATTTATAATATATCTTTCCTAAAAATCCTTGCTTTTCTTTATAAATAAATGTCATGACAATCAATTTATTATGCTTCTTTACATGAAATAGCCTACAATAAAATGCGTACATAAGTCCATAAAATTGTTGCCATGCAATTATATTTTCATATTTTTTTCTTTTTAAAAAAACTTTAAATGGAAATGAAAAATACTTACAATATCTAATAATATTTGAAAACATATTCTTCCTTTTTTGATTACTTACTACTTCTATTTCTTCCCACTTTAAGTTTGTTTTTCCCTCTAGAGCCTTTTTAAACTTCCAATTTCTTATTTTAGGAAAATCAATTAATATAACATTTTCAGGTTGTCCGCATCTAAACTTTCCTTCCTATAGAATAATATTCAATTCCCGCTTCTTTCATATCATTTATGTCATATATATTTCTTCCATCATATACTAATGGTGTTTTCATTAACGCCTTATAAGTGCGTGGTTCTATTTGCTTTATTTCTTTCCATTCAGTAAATATAAAACATACATTAGCTTGCTTCAATGCATCTTCTGGGCTCTCTACATAAGTAATATTATCTGGATACCTCTTTTTAAAATTATCCATAGCAACAGGGTCATACGCATATATTTTTGCTCCCTGTTTCAATAACAACTCAATATTATCTATAGAAGGTGCCTCTCTTAAATCGTCTGTACCTGGTTTGAAAGCTAATCCTAATACAGCTACTTTTAATCCATTAAAAGTAATTAGCCTATCACAAGCCTTTTTATATAACTTAGTTTTTTGCTCACTATTCACATCAACAGCCGCTTCTACGGTTCTTAGTTTGTATCCATACTGCTTTGCTAAATATTTTAGTGCTTTTGTATCCTTTGGAAAACAAGAACCACCATAGCCTATACCAGCATTCAAAAAATTCTTGCCTATTCTTGGATCATAACTCATACCTTTGGCAACATCTTCAATATTTGCTCCAACTAACTCACAAAGATTTGCAATATCATTCATATATGATATTTTAAGTGCCAAAAAATCATTTGATGCATATTTTACCATTTCTGCACTTCTTCTATCTAGTGAAACAATTGGTAAATTAAAAGGTTCATATATTTCCATCAACATTCTTTCTGCTTCCTTACTTTGTGTTCCTATAATAATTCTTTTAGCTTCAAGTGTATCCTTAACTGCTGTACCCTGTGCTAAAAATTCAGGGTTACTTGCTACTTCTATATGAACATCGTTTACCAACGAATCCTTTATAAACTGCTCTACTTTATCATTAGTTCCTATTGGAACAGTTGATTTAACCACAATCAAGCAGTCTTTTTCTATTGTTTCTGCAATTTGTCTAGATACAGTTGCTACATAATTCAAATTGGCTGATCCATCTGGCATTTCTGGTGTTCCAACTCCTATAAATATAGCATCTGCATCCTTATATGCTGATTTATAATCTGTTGTATAATCTAATCTTCCTTCAGCATAATTTTTTTGCATTAATTGCTCCAAATCTTGTTCATAAATTGGTGAAATTCCCTTTTTCATAGTTTCCACCTTATTTTTATCCACATCAACACATATTACATTATGCCCTTTTTCCGCAAAGCACACACCTGCTACTAATCCTACATATCCTGTTCCTGCTACCGCTATTTTATACTTTTTCATATTTATCACTTTCCTTATTTCAAATTACATATATAATTCTTTATTTTGCTTATACCATTTTACAAATTCACTAATACCCTGTTTAAATGTAGTTTTAGGTTCATATCCTATCAAACTTTTTGCCTTAGATATATTTGCATATGTTCTCTCTACATCTCCTGCTTGCATTGGTAATTGTTTTATTTTAGGAATCACATCTAAGGTTTCGGCAATCGTATTTATCATTTCCTTCAAAGAAATTGGAGACGAATTTCCTAAATTCAAAATTTCATATACATTCTCATTTGATACGCAATATTTGCAAGATTCTATTATACCTGCTACTATGTCATCTATATAAGTATAATCTCTTGAAGTTGAACCATCTCCAAACATTGGTATTTCTTCGTTATTTAACATTAACCTTGTAAATTTGTTAATAGCCAAATCTGGTCGTTGCTTTGGGCCATATACAGTAAAAAATCTTAACATTATTACATTCATGTTAAATAACTTATGATATACATGTGTCATAACTTCATTTGCCTTTTTAGTTGCTGCATATGGACTTATAGCATAATCTACTACCATATCCTCACTAAATGGAACTTGTTTGCAATTTCCATATACACTACTTGAAGAAGCCATTACTAGATTCTTTATATTATGTAATTTCATTTCTTCTAATATATTTTGTGTTCCCATACAATTTGTTTCTTGATATAAAATAGGATTTTCTATTGATGGTCTAACTCCTGCCATAGCTGCTAAATGAACCACAACATCTATTTTGTGCTTATTAAATATTTCGTAAATAGCTTGTCTATCTCTTATATCTTTTCTGTATAATATAAAATTTTCATTTTCTAATAGTTCTTTTACATTATACTCTTTAATTTTAGGATTATAGAAGTCACAAAAATTATCAATTGCTACTACTTTATTTCCTGCTTCTAATAACTTTTGTGATAAACTAGAACCTATAAAACCTGCTCCTCCAGTTACAAAATATGTTTGCATTATTCCATCTCCTTAATTTGCGATTTTTTTAGAAATTTATTTTTTAATATATTTATTAAGTCTTTTACATCATTTTTATACACTAAAACATTTATGCCAAGTACTATAATAGTTGCAATTACTGCAGTTATAATTCCTTGCAAAGCCCATGTAAAATAATTTGTTATATTTATATGAGGCAATAGTCCACTTACTCCTATTACTAATAATACCTCAATAACAACAATTACTAGTCTTTTAATTGTGTACCATACTTTTCTTTCTAAAATGTATTTTGAAGAATGATACATAAATTCAATAGCTCTAATAGTCATTGCAATTAATGTTCCTACTGCTACTCCATCTATTCCAAATTTGCTAACTAAAATAACAGATATAATTATGTTCGTGCCCGCTTCTATCCATGCACCTAGCCTTGTTTCTTTAAAATGACCAGCAGCATATGTTATATTTACATATGGTAATCTTATAATATACATAAATTCTGCTAATACTATTATATATGCAAATACTGGTCTATAGTAAGATACATCTGTAACCCCCTGTGTATATACACTTATAAATGGTAATATTAATAGCAATGTACATGAAAAAATAATTGTTATTATGCTAAAATAGCCTAATTCATATGCCTCAAAAAATCTATTTAATTGCTTTTTTTCATTTTTTGCTAACAAATCTCCACAAAAATCGTCTATTCCACTTATTAATGATTTCATTAAATTTTCTATAGCCTTTATTACTAATGAATAAACAGAATATATTGAAACTTCTTTTATATCACAAAATATTGTTAGAATAGCAACATCAGTATTATTATGCACAACTGATGCAATATGTTGTGCTAATCCGTCCCATTTTTGTTTTAATTTATAGCCACTTTCAGCATCTTTTAAATTTATATCATATTTCTTTTTAACATATAGATTTTGCAATATTGGTCTTAATACAAATACCATTGCACTAACAGCTTTAACAACTTGTATATTAGCTCCAAATTTTATTAAAATTAATATTAACCCTGCATTCATTGCAGTTGTAATTGTTTGTATGTTTGATACTATATATGTTTTTTGCTCTGCCTGTAAAAACAATTTATAAGTCATTCCAAAATAATATTCAGCTACTGTACTTATAGATATTATAATTACTAAAGATAAGGTAAATGTCGCACTAAACTGTCCCTGCATCATTGCTGGAAAAGCAACACATAAGACAATTATATATGCTATAAAAATATATGCTATAGTTCTAAAAAATTTCTCTGTAGATCTTAATATATTTGCTATTTCTTGTTTATTCTTATTTGCAATTGGCTTATATAACGCTGCTTTAACAACTGGTCCTATCCCAGATTCTAGTAGCGTTATATATGCTAAAAACTGAGTTATTGATGTTACTAGTCCATTAACATTAGACCCATATGCTCTTATTATAGTTGCTGGTATAATAAAACCACATAATATTGTAACAATTTGTGTTATAAATGTTGATATTATATTTTTTAGGACTTTTTTTACCTTCATTTTTCACTCTCCAGTCATTATCTATCTATTGGTAATACTAATAAATCTCCCCATAGTTTATCATATTTTTCAGGAGTAAACTTTTCCATACCTGCTCCCGGATAAAATGTTAGTTCGCCAAAATACACATTTTGTATTATAGAATAAAAATCAACTCTAACAAATTTTTTCCCTCTTGCTAACTTACCAGCCAACTCTAGCATAAGTTCAAGTTTTTGTGGTCTATCTATTTTTATGTTTTCATATCTTGGATATAGAATCTGTATATCTGTTAAATTCCAATTTGTATCATATATATTTCTTTTATGATTCGTAAATCTATCAAAATCTACTTGTATATATTTTGCTTCTCCATTAAAACAAAAGAATTTATAATCCTTCAATTCTTTTTTTGATTCATCTTCCATATATTTTTCAACAATTATTCTTGGTTTTATATCTTTATATACCCATTCTCTTGCATTGTAATAATAATTTTTTTTCAAACATTCGTTAATTTTATTTTTAGTAGCCTTTATATCCAATTGTGTTTTATCCTTACAAATAACTATTCCTCCTGAATCATGTGTGCACTTTATTACAAATTGATTTGGTAGTTTTTCAAAATTTATTTCGTCAAATTTATCATATACTCCTAATGTCGGAATTATATATTCTTCTCCTATCATATCTGATACATACTTTTTTACCTCATATTTATCTACCATTTTTATATATTCGGGATTTCTATCATGTATTTTTAACCATTGCATTTTCTCATTAAAGGTTGTAGGATTATCTAAATTCAATTCTTTACCTGTTTTATAACGATATTTAACTTTTAAATAGTCCTCATCCTTCATTCTTAATAATTTTCTATTAACTAGCTTTAATATTAATTCATCTTTATTCATTTTTTAATTTCTCCATTATTTGTCTAAAATTATATAATTTCAAGCATTCTTTCAAAGCATAAATATTATTAGGAAACATCTTGTTTGAAAGCATTAATTCAAAAAACCTATTGTATAAAACTTTTTTTAGTTCATGTTTATTATAGTTTTTATTATTTTTTATCACATAATCTATGTTTTTTGCAACCTCTTTGCAATTTTTGTATGTAAATTTTTCTCTTAATCCTAAAACATATAGTGTATTACAAATTTTTTCGTCATATTCTCCATTTATTTTCATTGAATTATTTTTAATTATTTCCTTAGATAATTCAGCCTGTTCCTTTTCCTTATCTATTGAAATTTGCTTATTATGCATTCTATATTTTATACCTTTAATTGATAAAACAGCTATTTTATACTTTTCTGAAGCACGACTCCACAACTCAAAATCTTGTGAATAAATAAACTTCTCATTATATTTAAATTCCTCAAAAACGCATCTTCTTACCATTACCGTAGGATGGATCAAAGTAGCTTTATATAATAATTGTGCCCTAATTTGCTCATTATTTTTTAAATAAAGAGTCTTTTTTCCATTTTTATTTCCAAACAAAATCGCATCAGTGCCACAAATACTAATATCTTCATTTTGCTCTAAAAACTCAACTTGTTTTGCAATTCTATCACTAAAACAAATATCGTCACTATCCATTCTTGCAATATAATCTCCACCGTGAATTTTCTATTGCAAAATTCAAAGAATATGCTAGTCCCATATTTTTTTCATTATATAATACCTTAATTTTAGGATTATTCATTTTGTTTATTCTATTATATTCTTCAATATCTCCATCGCAAACAATAATCAGCTCTATATTTTCATATGTTTGATTTAAAATGCTATCTATTGATTCTTTTAGCATAGTTTCATCTGTTTTATAAGTTGACATTATCACCGATACTTTTTTCATTTTTTTGCTCCTTTATAACATCTTGTAATAAATTTTCCCACTTCTTGCCTATTTCCTCTATAAAGAATTCTTTTATTTTCTGTATTTCTAATTTAGCACTTTCTTCTCGTTTTTCTTTACTATTTGCTAACTCTAACATACTTTCTACATACTTTTTTGAGTTTCCTTTTGGTACTATAACTCCTCCATTATCTGCAATTATTTCATTTATACAAGGAAGTTCATATGCTAATATTGGCAAACCACTTGCCATTGCTTCTAAAATTACCATTGGTAATCCCTCTACTCTAGATGCCATACAATATATAGATGCATTTTGGTATTTTTCTTTTATATTATTTGTTCTACCATTAATTTTTACATAATTTTCTAAGTGTAATTTGTTTACTAAGTTTTGTAACTTTTTTCTTTCAGGTCCTTCTCCATAAATATCTAAAGTCCATTCTTTATTTTCTTTATTAAATTCATAAAAATTGTTTATTAATATATCAAACCCTTTAGCTCTGTGTAACCTTCCTACTGCTATCATTTTTTTAGAATCTAATTTGCTTAAGTTATCCAAAGTAAATCTTGTTGGATTATATATAGTTATTGCTTTATATCCTTTTTGTTCTTCTAGTTTTTTTCTATCAACTTCAGTTAAAACTACATATCTATCCAAATTTTCAAACATCTTTTTAACAATAGCATCTTGTTTCCAGTAATTTCTGTCTGAAGTTGTAAAATATTCTTCGTAACTATTATGTTGCCATCCTATTTTCTTTATACTACTATCTATATTTAATAGTGCCAACATCGTGTTATAGTCAACACCACTACTTATTATAACATCAAATTTTTCATTATTAATTATTCTTTCTACTTCTTTTCCCTCGTAAAAACAATATATGCTCTTCAAAATTTTTTCTTTGTTATTTAGAAAACCTATTGTATGATTCAATCTTTTTAGAATTTTTAGTCCAATATTCATTATAAATCTAAAAAAATTAGGCTTTTTGATAAAAATGATATTAACTTTTGGACTTAATCCATATTTACTTCTATCAATTTTTTCTTCATCCTTAGTACATATAATTGATACATCATAATTTTTACTAACTAAATAGTTAGATAACATAGTTATACAACTTTGAATGCCACCTAATGTAAAAACTGATTCATATAAAAAGCAAATTTTCATACTTACTCCTTTATTTCTTTTTCTTCATACAACTTATGTACCATTAATATTATTGGAATCGTTACAACAAACCTTGGATGGAAGAATAGCCCATTATAAAGTCCTACAAACAGCAATACTAAATTTAATAAAATTATTATAAATTTATCAAATTTCTTTTCTCCTTCTAAATGAAATAACATTGTACTAAATATTGTTTCAAAATATATTACTAACATAATAGCACCAAATTGCAATAATATTTGCATTATATCACAATGACTCCACACATATCCTCGTACTACTTTAAAATTTACTGCTTTTATAATATTTGTATCTGTTCCAAACAGCATATTTCCTATATCACTATTTACATAGTATCCCCAATCAACATTTCTCATAGCACTTCTACCGTTATCAAAGGCTTTCCCGTCAGGTGTATTCATTTTTTGTATAAAGCTTGTTTTAGGCAAATATATTGCTATTGCTATAATAAGTATTACTCCTGCAATTATTGATATTTTCTTATGTTTTTTATATAGAGCTAACATATCATTTTTCATAAAATATATTGCTATCATTCCTAATGCAATTCCTAATAAAGTCGGAGTTCTTGCTCCTGTTTTTAATATTAAAAGTTCACATACCACTAACAGTAAAAAGTTAACTATATTATTGTTCTTTTTAGCCTTAATTAAAAACATTATATATACTATTATTGCAGATAACCTATATGCGGCTTGGTTTGGGTCTGTAAATACTCCTTGTATTGCATCAATACGCCATGCTGATGCATATTTGCTACTTGCTGCATTGCCCGAGAAAACAGCTACTACATTTGCAATAATAATAATAGCTATTATTACTGTTATAAATATACTATATTTTTCAAAATACTTTTTGATTTTACTTAAAAACTCCATATCTTGTGCTAAATCAAAACTTATAAAAAATATAAATAATAGCTTTATAAATTCAAATTGCCCTTTATAGTTAGTTACAAAAAATTGATTTATTATAAATAATGCTGCAATTATTAAATATTTTACTCGTTTTTTCTTTTGATATAATAAAATGCTTATAATTCCAAATACAATTGGAATTCCTGTTAATATTGTACCTGCTATTTTTATATGTCCATCTAAAGTTATTAATATTGGTACAAATAATAAGAAAATAACTAATACATCATAAAATATTTTTTTATTTAATATTACATCCTTAACTTTGTTAAAACAATTTATCATTAAATATACTCCTTTATATTACAAGCCTTTATAGAGTTGTAATAACTTTTGTACTACTTTATCCCAATTATATTTTTCTAGTATATAATTGGAAATTTGATTTTTTTCTTCTGGTTCATTTTCTTTATTAATTAATAGTTCTAGATTTTCTTTTAAGTCAGCTACATTACCTTTTTTAAAACACTCTGCATATTCTTTAGTTACTTGTGTATTTTCTTCAATATCACTTACTAAACATCTACAGCCATAGCTCATTGCTTCTAGCAAAGATATTGGCATTCCTTCTATATCACTTGGCAAACAATACAAATAACAATTACTATATAATTCTTCTAATTCCTCTCCTTGCACAAAACCAGTCATAATTATTCTATTATCTTGTTTTGCCATTTCTTTTATTTTTTCTAAATAATCATTTGTATGGCTTGCCCCACCTGCAATAACTAATTTTTTATTAGTATCTATTTTTTTAAATGCTTCTATTAAATAATGTAATCCCTTTTCTGGAACAATTCTCGCCAAAAATAGTATATAATCATTTTTGTTCAAATTGTACTTTTCCTTAATTATTTTGGCTTCCCTTATATTGGGCGGATTTATTCCATTTGGAATAAATTCTGTATCTCTATTATATGTATCTTTAAAATATTTCTTAACTCCTTCTGATAGAACTATTATTTTATCAGCATATTTTACAGCCATTTTTTCTCCAAATTTAATGTACTTTGTTGCAAATCCACCCCATTTTGACCTTTGCCAATCTAGTCCATGTATAGTAACTACAATTTTTTTCTTGAATAATTTAGGAATCCACAACATAGCACATGAACCTTCTGCATGATAATGCACAACATCACATTTCTTAAAAGAAACCGCTATACTTGCGAAAAATGAATATATTAATGCATCTAATCCCTTTTTGTTAATTGTTGGAACTGAAACTAATTTTATTCCTTTATAGTTTTTCAATTTTGCATTTTCTTTGTCTGCATTTTTATCTTGTACATTTTTTCCTCGTCTATTATATGCTACAACTTCATTTCCTGCATTGCAAAGCCTAGTAGAAATTTGTTCTACAACAATTTCTACTCCCCCTTCTCTTGATGGAATTCTTTTATGCCCTATCATTGCAATTTTCATTTTTCGCCTGCTCCCTTTAATTTTTTATCCTTTTTATAATTTTATTGTCTATATAATTCATAGCCATTGCAGATAATATTGATAACATTATTACTAATAATATCCATAAAGCTGACATTATATTAACATTAATTAGTAAGTTAATAATAATGTTATGTAATAAATAAATTTCATAGCTTATATTTCCAATATACGAAAGAAGTGCACTTTTAATAGTTATTTTATTTAGTATAATTACTAACAAAATCACTAAACTTGCCCCTAGCATAGTTTTTATAAGCCATGTACCAATCATATATATTTCCTTATATTTTAAATATAACACACCTAATAATATTGAGACTATTCCTGCTAAAATTAAATGACTTACTTTCTTCATTTTGCTTAATATAGGTATCATATAATATATTAGGATTCCATAAATAAATCCCATAGATTCAACCAGCCATCCTGTTGGAAGGTCAAATGCCTTTCCTAATATACTGTATAATAAAACAATACTGCATAATATAATATCTGATACTTTAGGATTTTTTATAAATCTATATACTAACCAGAATATCACATAATAAACTAATAGTACAGTTATAAAAGAAATTCCACCAAAGCCTATAATCTCCAGAATGTTTCTAATAGCAGAACTACTTGGGCTTACTAATACTTTTATTATATTTGCTATCCAAAAAGGTATTAGTAATACCAGTATCCTATTTTTCCAAAACTTTTTTAAATAACCTTCTTTATTTTCTACACTATATTTTAAGCCATAAGCAGATAACATGAAAAATATTGTTACTGCAACATATGCAAATGAACCAATTGCATCCTGAACTATATTTCCATGCTCACTTGGAATATGTATTAATATAACCACAATAGCACAAATTGCTCTTACTATATTTGCTTGACTTTTATCTATTATGCCTACATTCTTATCATTCTTTTCTAGCTTTATCAATACTATTTTTCCTCCATTTGTTTTTCTATATCCTTTGCTACAATTTCCTCTCCTGTCATATTTTTTAATGCTTCTTTTGATTTTTCTGATAATCCATCATTTACTACGCAATTCATATCGCAGGTTGAACATTTGTCTAATTCCTCTTTTGTTACTTTTCCTTCTTCAAAGTCTTTTACTATTTTATTTTCATACATAGAATATTTTTCTTTTTTGAAGAATCTTAAAAATTTATGTCTTATTACCCACCATGCTGGTTTCCATATATATTTATGCATAGCAGGAGACGCAGATCCAATCATCCAACATTGTCTATCACAGTGTCTAACTTTATTTCTAACTTCTTCTGCTTGCTCTGAATGCCATAGTTCATCCCATGTTTGATTATTTAGGTTTCCCATTACTTCTTTTTCTTTGGTACCATTACATGGCATAACATCACCATATGGATCTATAAAAAATGTATCAAAGGCCATATCACATGGAAGTATCCTTTTTTGACCAAATATATAATTTATTAGACCATGATTGAAGTATGCTCTGAACCACTTTTTTGGAGAATTTGAAGCTAATAATTTATTTATTAAACTTTCAAATTCTTTTGCAACCATTAATCTATCTTTTATAATATTTTTTGCTTCTACAAAATAGAATGAATTATGTAAAGATGCTGTGGCAAACTCCATATTTAATTCGTTTGATAAATCATATAATGCAACTAAATCCTTTGCATTGCTGTCTTGTACTGTCATTCCAAATCCAACATCTGGATGTTTCATTTCTACTAGTTTCTTTAGTGTTGAATATCCTTTATTAAATCCATCTTCTAATCCTCTTATTTTGTTGTTTGTTTCTTCTAGACCTTCTATTGAAATTCTAATACCTACATTAGGAAATTCTTCACAAAGTTTAATAATTCTATCTGTGAAAAATCCATTTGTTGAAATTACTATTCTATCTGATTTTTTGTATAGTTCTCTTACTATATCTGCTAAATCCCCCCTTATAAATGGCTCTCCACCAGTTATATTGGTAAAATACATTTTAGGTAGCTTTTTTATTGTTTCTATACTTAATTCTTCTTCTGGCTTAGAAGGACATTTGTATCTATTACACATTGTGCATCTAGCATTACAGCGATATGTTACTATTACGGTTCCATTTAACTTTTTATCTGCCATTTACTTTTTCTCTCCTTTTACTTTTTCAAATATTTCCATTAATTTGTTGTAGTGCTTTTCTACTGAATATGTATTTTTTATTTCTTCTATGTTATTTTGTCCTATTTTTGTTACTAGATTATTATCGTCTAATTTTAATATATTTTCTACTATTTGCTCAATATTTCCCATTTCAAATAAATAGCCGTTTTTTCCATCTTCTATGGTTTCTGTTAAGCTTCCTATTTTAGTTGCAATAACAGGCTTTCCATATGAAAATGCTTCTAATATTGTATTAGGTAAATTTTCATACCAAATTGATGGTACTAAAACAAATCTCGAATTTTCTACTATTTTTTCTAATTCTTCACCTTTTTTAAAGCCTAAAAATTCAACATTATTTATGTTTTTTTCTTTTACATATTCTTTTAATCTTTTTGCTTCTTCAGTAGAGTCGTCTCCCATTATTTTAAGCTTATGATTAGCATCTAACTTTTCATATGCCCTTATTATATATTCTACACCTTTTTCTTGCGTAATTCTACCAAAATATAATCCATATTCGCCTATATTTTCCATATTCGTATTTTTTGCATTACAAAATGTTGGAATATGACATATTTTATTTTCTTCAAACCCATTACTTTCTAATTTTTCTTTTAGATAATTAGAAGGTGTAATCATTACATCTACTTTATTATATATTTTTATTAATTTGTGTATTTTCATTGAAACAACTCGTATGACTGATGCAAAAAAAGAACCTTTAACGCATTTATTTTTTATACAAGATTTATACCCGTTTTGCAAACATTCTTCACATACTTGTCCATTTTTTAAGAAATCAAATTTAGGGCATAAAAGGAAATAATCAGATAGTCTAAGTACTACTGGCTTTTTCATTTCTTTTATACCTTTTATAATACTTGGTGATAATTTATTTATAAAATGTAAAACATATACTACATCTGGATTTGTATCTTTTATTATTTTTTTTATTAATCTCTTATTTTTAAAGGAATATATACTTCTTGACAACATTTGCATAATTGTTTTAGGTGTTTTTTTATAATCCTCATAATATGTAGCATCTTTGCCACCAATTGGTTCTGCAAAATATTTTTCATATTCTGTATGTTCATTTTTATTAGATTTTATTGAAAATGGTATGACTTCATGACCTTCTTGTTCTAATTTTTTTATTATATTAAACATATATTTTTCTGGACCACCAGAAATAAAATATCTGTAATTTACTATTAATATCTTCATATATATAGTCCTTTCTATATATAATTTTTAATTTTTTAGACTCCATAAGTTTAACCAAATTATATACTTTCATATATGTAAAGTCAATATATTTATATGTTTTTATTGGTATGCAATTAACATAAATCGAGAACATTTTTTTTACAAAACTATGGACTTTTTTATTTTTTTTGTGTATTATAATTGTATCATATTATATGGAGGTATACAAATGTTAAATTTATGTAAAAAAATATCAATTCTATTTATTATTTTAATGTGTATTTTATCTATTTCTGCTAAAGCAACAGATATTGATATGTATCTTAATACAGATGGTAGCGATACAAGTACTACTGTAGATAATACCACTGGTACAGACCAAAGTACTTCTACAGATTCAGATACAACTTATTTATCTCCTCAAGTTTCAACTTCTTATTCAGATTCAGAAGGCGGACTTGGATTAACAAATATTTTGAATATTTTATTAATAGTAATTGGTGTGTTATTAATATTACTTGCAATTGCAATTATCATACGATTAAAAAGTTTGTAAAATTTAACAATTATAAATAAAAATGACTAAATTATTATAAAATTCTAATTTAGTCATTTTTTATATGTATATATTAATTTAAAAAATCAATAATATTATTAAGTTTTAAAAACTTAATCTTATTAGGAGGTTTTTCTATATGCTAAAAAGAATAATCACATTACTATTAGCTCTTTGTATAATGTTTGCTACATCTTTTGCATTTGCCTCTAATAATGCTGGTTCAGAAACTCAAGATTCTTTAAATAAAGCTGGAGATTCTGTACGAAATTTTGTAGATGATACTGGAAACGCTATCTCTGGTGGTGCAGATGCTATAGGAAATGGTATAAAAGACTTAGGTAATACTTTTAGTGCTGGTGCGGCTAGAGTAACAAACGATGATAGTAACAACAATAATGCTGGGACTTATACTACAGCAAGAACTTCAGCTGACTCTGATGGTTTTGCTGGAATGAGTCGTACTACTTGGCTTTGGTTTATTATTGCTATAGCTACAGTTGCAATAGTTGCTTTAGTTTGGTATTATGCAATGCAAAATGATGTAAATTATAGAAAGAATAATAACGATTAAAAAATCTTTATAAAAGGGTGTACAATAATAGTACATCCTTTTACTTCTCTATATACTTTTTTAAGAATTTGCCTGTATATGACTGTTCATTTCTTACTACTTGTTCTGGAGTTCCTACTGCAATAACCTGTCCACCCTTATCTCCACCTTCTGGTCCTAAATCTATAATATAATCTGCTGTTTTTATTAAATCCAAATTATGCTCTATAACAACAATGCTATTTCCCGTATCAACTAATCTGTGTAATATATCAACTAATCTATGAACATCTGCAATGTGTAATCCTGTTGTTGGCTCGTCTAATATATATAATGTTTTGCCTGTAGCTTTTTTAGAAAGCTCAGTAGCAAGTTTAACACGCTGTGCTTCTCCTCCTGATAATGTTGTAGATGGTTGGCCAAGTTTTATATATCCTAAACCAACATCATACAAAGTCTGTATTTTTTGTTTTATTCTAGGAATATTCTCAAAAAATTCTAATGCTTCTTCAACTGTCATATCTAAAACATCAGATATATTTTTACCCTTATACTTTACTTCTAATGTTTCTCTATTATATCTTTTTCCTTTACATACTTCACATGGTACATATATGTCTGGTAAGAAATGCATCTCAATTCTTAAAATTCCATCTCCCGAACAAGCTTCGCATCTTCCACCTTCTACATTAAAACTAAATCTGCCTTTTGCATACCCTCTCATTTTGGCTTCATTTGTACCTGCAAAAATATCACGAATAATATCAAACACACCTGTATACGTTGCTGGATTAGAACGTGGCGTTCTTCCTATAGGTGATTGATCTATATTAATAATTTTATCTATATTACCTAATCCTTTTATTTCTTTACACTTTCCTGCTTTTTCGTTTGATTTATTTATTTCTTTTGCAACTTGTTTATATAAAACTTCATTAATCAAGCTACTTTTTCCTGAACCTGAAACACCAGTAACACAAGTAAATACTCCTAATGGAATTTTTACATTAATGTTTTTCAAGTTATTTTGTTCTGCACCAATTATTTCAATATACTTTCCATTAGATTTTCTTCGTTTTTTTGGAACTTGAATTTGTTTTTTACCACTTAAGTATTGACCTGTAATAGATGCCGGTACTTGTTTAATTTCTTCTGCAGTTCCCTGTGCAATTACATTTCCACCATGCACACCTGCTCCTGGACCTATATCAATTACTTGGTCTGCAGCATACATAGTATCCTCATCATGTTCAACAACTAAAAGACTATTACCTAAATCCCTCAACTTTTTCAAAGTTGCAAGTAGTTTATCATTATCCCTTTGATGTAGCCCTATACTTGGTTCGTCTAATATATATAATACCCCTGTTAATCCAGAACCTATTTGTGTTGCTAAACGAATTCGCTGTGCCTCACCTCCAGATAATGTACCTGCTGGTCTTGATAAAGTTAGGTAATCCAGCCCAACATCTATCAAAAATTGTAGCCTTTTATTTAATTCTTTTATAATTTGCTCTGCTATCATTTGCTCTTTTTTAGCCAATTCTAGAGAATTAATAAATTCCTTAATTTTTACGATTGACATATCTGTAAGTTCATTTATATTTTTGTTTCCTACTCTAACTGCAAGGCTTTCATCTTTTAATCTTGCACCATGACAAGTAGGACATGCGCTTTCGCTCATATATAATTCATAAAAATCACGCATTCCTTGTGATTTTGTTTCATTATACCTTCTATTTAATGTAGGCAAAACGCCTTCGAATGGAGTTCTAAATCTTCTAACTCCTGCTGCAGATTCATATTCAAAATCTATCTCTTCAGTACCTGTTCCATATAATATTTTTTCTAAAAATTCTCTTGGTAATTTCTTTATAGGTTGCTTTATATCCACATTATAATGCCTTGCAATGCTTTCAAAATACATTTTGGCCATTGTATCGCCTTTTTTCATTGTACTAGCACCAAATGCTTTTACTCCATCATATAAAGTTTTATTTTTATCTGGAATAATTAAATCTTCGTCCATTCTCATTAAATAGCCTATTCCTGTACAAGTAGGACAAGCTCCAAATGGGTTGTTAAATGAAAACATTCTTGGTGATAATTCTTCAAAGCTAATACCACAATCTGGGCAGGCATAATTTTGGCTAAACAATTTTTCTTCTTTTCCAACTATATCTATTAATACTAGATTATTTGCATTTTTTAATGCTATTTCAACTGATTCTGCCAACCTGTTTCTGACTTCTTCTTTTACTACTAATCTATCTACAACAATTTCTACATTGTGCTTTTTCTTTCTATCTATTTCTAAATCGTCTGTTAATTCTACGATTTCTCCATCTATTCTAGCTCGTACAAAACCTTCTTTTACATACTCTTGAAGCAGTTTTACAAATTCTCCCTTTCTACCTCTTACTACTGGTGCTAAGACTTGTATTTTTGTGCCTTCTGGTAATTCCATTATTGAATCTACTATTTGGTCTACCGTTTGTTTTTCGATTTTTTTGCCACATTTAGGGCAATATGGTATACCAATTCTTGCATATAACAAACGAATATAATCATATATTTCTGTTACAGTACCAACTGTAGAACGAGGATTTTTTGATGTTGTTTTTTGGTCTATTGATATTGCTGGAGATAAGCCTTCAATTGATTCAACCTCTGGCTTTTCCATTAACCCCAAAAACTGTCGAGCATATGAAGACAAGCTTTCTACATACCTTCTTTGCCCTTCTGCATATAAAGTATCAAATGCTAAAGAGGATTTTCCAGATCCAGATAAACCTGTTATTACTACCAATTTATCTCTAGGTATTTCTAAATTTATGTTTTTTAAGTTATGTTCTTTTGCTCCCTTGATTATTATTTTATCATTCATTATATAGCCCCCTGTTATGGAACTATTTTACTTTATTTAATGTTGTTTGTCAATACTTTTTGCGAATTTTTGTTTGAAGGTTTTGGACTGATATATTTTATTTTTTAAAATGCCAGAGCTGGACGAAAACCGAACCAACTGCCCCGCACTACCGGTCGAAATGTTATACTGTAAAATTCCTCCATCAGCTCCGTCTTGAAAGGTTCCCCCCTTATTAATAAATGGCAATCGATAAGTACCCATTATTATACTATCTCCATCCCACGACGATAATACAGTTTGCGAAGTATCAGAAGGAAGCGACTTCCAGTTTAAGGCTCCTCCAACAACTCCAAAATAGCTGCTTTTCTCTGTTATTTCATTACTTCCTATTCCTTTTTTATTTTCTAATTTTTTCCATATTTCTTGTGCTAATTCATATCTTTTTTGTTCACATTTTTCTTCTTCACCTTCAATATTAACACCACTAGAAAATAAGTATTGTGTAATATCTTTTCCATTTATTGTTATATTCTTCTTATTTTGTTTTACCTCATCACTCACTTCATAAGTTTCCCAATATTTTGCATATGCTGATTTCAATTTATAGTATGCATCTGAACTCTCAGGCTTTATCTCCTCAAAATATTCTATACCATCATCATTATTTCCAACTTGATTTAGAACATCACCTCCTGTATCAAGAAACGCCGCTACATACTCAGCTCTTTCCCCAGACATATCATATATTCCATAAACATTTCCAGTCGTACTCGCTAATTGTCCTAATGTTGAACTGTAACTATTCGTTGTTTCATCCCATGTATTATATTGTCCTTCATCTTCCGTTCCTTTGGATCCTGCTCCTGTATGAAAATCAAAACATATACCACCATTATTACTTCCATTTCCACTAATCTGTGGTACAACACCATATTTACTATAGCATAAATAAGCCACTGCACCCCATTCTACATTCTTTATCAAGTGACTATCTACTATGCTACTCCATCCATATTTATTCAATGTATCATTTGTCATATTCATACATTGGTATTGACTTTCTCCAATTGTTATATGTCCCCAACTTATTGTATTTGGAATCACCTTTATATATGTACTTTCATCTGGCTCTTTTACATTCTCTTTTTCTCCTCCTGATGCATTTCCAACTGCTGTTCCATCTGCTATTGTTCCACTTGCCTCAAACTTGGCTACCCATATTCCTGTTAATTCTTCATCTCCAAATGTAAATGCTGGATGTACTATCTTTGGTGTTGCTTGTCCTTTGGATACTTTTGTCGAATCATAATTCTTTGGATATACTTTTCCATCTATTCCAACATTTGAATTTCCTTTTATAAAGGTTATATCTATTCTTTCTGTTCCTGCTTTTTTCTTTTCATTTGTTTCACTTGGTTTCTCTGTATCTGATGTCTTATAATATCCTGCATTTATACTATATGCGTATCTTGGTATCCATACAAAAAATGTTGTTATCTTATCCATTGGTATTGTCGTTCCTACTGCTGCTGTTCTTAATTCCGCATTTTCGTCTGATACTGTTACTATATTCGCCCATTGCTTTGCATCATAATCATACCATTTATTTTCTCCCTTATTATCTTTTTGTGCTACTTTCCATTTACTATCTGCATTATCATAGTATACTGGTATCATTCCTTCTGCTAATTTTGGCTGGTTTACTTTTGCTTCTTCGTTATATCCTTCTTCTGATACTAATACTGTACTCATATAATTGTCTAAATTATCTAGTAT
>CANRPR010000016.1 GCA_947632535.1 uncultured Clostridia bacterium
AAAAAAGGTAATGCATCAGCTACAGCTGCTAAAACAACACTACAAATAGATAAAACGCAACCAGAACCAGCAACAATTAAATTTGGTTCTGCTACAACAGTAACGACGGATACAGCAACATCAGTAACAGCATCAGTAACACAAGCAGATACTAATAGTGGAGTAAAAATAGCACAATGTAAGTGGGTATACAATACAAATAGCGGAACAATAGGAACAAATGCTGCAAGTTATTCAGGAGGAACATTCTCACAGACAACACAAAATATTTCATTCAAAATAACATCTACAGGAATATATTACTTACATGTATTAACAGTAGATAATGTAGGAAATGCAAAGGAAACGATTAGTGGAGCTATTACAGTTCATAATGTTTGGGCTTCGAAGATTACGGTCAGTTTGGAAAATACGGTGCTTAGGGTCAAAAAATACGCTAGTATTGTCGTGAGTACCGTGCCAAGCGTGATAGGTGAGGAACTTGAATATTCAGTGGACAATAGTAATGTTGCTACGGTGACTGCAGACCACAAACTTTACCGGAAATTCACAGGGTACTGTTAAAGTAACGGTCAAAGGTAAAGAATCGGGTGTATCGGGTAGTGTAACGGTTAATTGTGGCTATGACTCTGGTGCTTTTCATTTCGCAGTTGTGTTGGAGAGTTCGCCTAGCGTCGTTATGGATGAGAGAAGTGGAAGTACTTCTTACAATTCTGGGCGTGGTCATTTAGAGGTTGAGCAACCGCTTCCTGGAGTCCTTACTAGTCTAAGAATTGAGGACCGAAATAGAAATGTATTAGCCTCTGTTGAATCGGAAGCTCTGCAATACAAGACGTTCTCAACCTATAGTTTCAATCTAGAACCGCATGGTATGGATTCGAATGTTCCGTTATACGTAGTCTATACCGCGAAATATGTTGAGGGAGAGGAGAAAGTGGATGTTTTATATAGTGTTAGGATAGAACGTCGCTGACGTTCGTAGTCTGATGGATAAAAATCGAGATACTCGAAAAAGGTTGGGTGAAAGACGTAATATACTATGTTGTAAAAAGTTTTCAGACGCTTTAAATCCTGTAATATGCGAATCTCAAAGGGATAGCAGGGCCCCTTTGAGATTTTGCGTACCTATCTGCGTGATCCGGCGTATCAATCAAAATATCTTTCCAACAAATATTGCAATGTTGTATAAAAAGTGGTAAAATAGAAAGGATATAGGCTATTAGCTACGCTTAAAAAATCCTATATTAGTAACTATTATTACTATGGTGTTATCATTCAAAACAAACAACAAATAGGAGGTAAAATCATGAATAATACCAAAAGCAATACTTTACAGCAAAGCATTGTAGCACCTACAAAAGAGCGGAACGTAAACGAAGATACGCCCATTGAAATGAAGCAATTTGACAAAACAAAATCAGCAGATGCTAGCCATGCCGAAAAGATTTTAATCGATTCGAATGTAGCAAATGTAAACATTTTTGCATCTGACACATCAAAAGTCACAGCACATTTCCATGGAAAAGCAGCATTTGACGGAGACATCCTGTTCAACATCTGCGCAGAAGAAGAAGAAATTAAAATTGTATTACGGTTTTTATGCAACAAGGAAAATGACGGTATAAAGCTCGATGTTGCTATACCGTCTAAAACATATGAGGCGATTTCTGTGGAAACATCAGCGGCAAATGTTGTATTCAGAGATAGCGTTAATGCGTATTTAATCAAAGCACAAACACAGTCTGGCAAGGTTCAAAGCGATGCCACTTTTGCAAACATGTCTGTCACGACAATGAGTGGAGATGTGGAAGTGTACGCCAGAGCGGAAAAAGAAATTTCTGTAGGAGTTACGACAATGAGCGGAGATGTATCAGCTGAATTTTACAATGTCAAGCGGGTGCAACTTTGTGCAAGCAGTATAAGCGGAAAAATTAAAAAAACTCACACACCGACGAAAGAAGGCTATAAGGCATTTGTATATATTTCTACAATGAGTGGAGATATATTAGTAAAGTAACCAAATGGTATTAAGCTAAAATGATTTTTAAAAGGAGATGCAGTATGACAATATCAAACGAAACACCAGTCACATTAGGAGTACTGGGAGGCAAACTTGAAGCAGGAGAATCCCGAGAGTATGCGGATATGATGCATAACACATTCTATGTCGAATCAGAGATAGGAGGTTGCACCATTACAACTCAATGTGGAATTAGAAGTTTCATAAATTACGGGAAACTTATTGCTAAAGAAAGCAGCAAAAGAGATAAGCGGGGATTAAAAGAAATAATAATTACCGCAGTCAACTAAACAGTCCTAAAAACACGAGGGAGTTCTACAAAATAGACCCCCTCAAAATTATATACAAATAAAATAACTATATTATACAACATTGTTTTGACAAGCTCTAACTAATCTATTCATAATACTAAGACCTAAATTCTTTTCCTCTAAGCCCTCAATTATAGCAAGATCACAATTCAACTTATCAACCTTTATTAAACTAGAAAAAATATTACTAGAAACCTCTTGAAGATTCTTCTTACTACCTAAACAAATAAACCTATCTCTAGAAATATTAATATATTCCATATCTTCAGCAAAGCCTAACACACAACAATTATTATTATGCGAAATCAAAGCATTTACCTTATTAATTTGAGTAGGACACATTTCCACCAAAACACATTGCGTATTTGGAGAATAATGTTTATACTTCATTCCAGGACTTTCCACTTGTTCATCATCATTAACCTTTCTAAACAACTTATCACTAAATTTCACACTTCCGAACAACACTTAAAATATCCTCTTCTGTGATAAAACCAGGTCTAAGAATAACAGGTATACCATCTATAACTCTCACAACAGTAGATTCAATTCCAATATTACACTTACCACCATCAACAATTAAATCCACCTTATTATCAAAATCATTAACAATATCTTCAACACAAGTGCCACAAGGCTTAGTAGATATATTCGCACTAGGTACTGCAAGAGGAGTATTAAACTTTTCAATAACCATATCAATAATTTTATTATTAGGCATTCTTATACCAACACTATCACCGACCACAAGTAGCGGTATCACAAATACATTTCTTCCTATTAAGAATAAGAGTAAATGGACCAGGCATAAAAGCGTTAATCAAATTTTCCTCCATTTCATTAGGCTTTTCCACAATATCATAAATCATTTTTTTATTACTAACATGAACAATCAAAGGATTATCTTGAGCTCTACCCTTAGCAATAAATATCTTTTTACAAGCTACATCCGAAAAAGCACTAGCAGCGATTCCATAAACAGTTTCCGTGGGAAGAATAACCAAACCATCATTTCCTAAAACCTCTACAACATTATTTAATTCATTTTCATTTATATTATCTTTCCAATTAAATATCTTTGTCATTTTTAATCCTTCCTTTACAATAACAATTATATCAAAATATAAGGTATTTGTAAACAAATTTGCAATTTTATGTAAAACATGATATAATAAAAATATGCAAAACTTAGTAATATCATAGTAACTTCGTTTTGCGATAAATGTAACTTATAAAATAAAAGAATTTTTAGGAGGATTAACTATGATTAAAAACAAAAAGTTACGGATCGGTTTATCAATAATTTGGGTGCTCTCGTTTATTTACGAAAACATAGTAGTCATTCACGGAGAAGCAAGTATACTTGTGACAACTGCTTTTATTGGCACATATGTGTTACTAATCCTATTATTAATATCATTAATAATAGAAGTAGTAGTTACTAGAATTGTATACTATGAAAAATACAAAAAATTCTTAGAAATGTACGAACATTTAAAGAAAGTGCATAAAATACGATACAAAATTTACTTTTCTTCTAACAAACAAAAAATAGAAGAGTATACTAAGGAAATTAATCTATGTGGCAGAACATTAATATTTGTGGGAAACCAATATATTAACAACAAACTTCTACCAATAAAAAACCGAGAGATACATCAAATTATTGATAAAGTAAACGAAATGATGCAAAAAGAATATGTGACTTATTAAACAGTAAAAGAGGGAGTTCTGAAAATAGAACTCCCCCTTTTACTGTTACAACAGATATTTTTTATACATATTGCTTGAAAACGAATATATCTAATGTTATAATAAAATAAATTTTAAACAACATAGAAAGAAAGAGGATATAACAATGAACAAAAAACTATCAATTATTATACTTAATTACAATAATGAAAAATATTTACCCAAAAGTCTAAACTGCATAATGAATCAAACCTACAAAAATATAGAAATAATAGTAGTAAATGATGGTTCACAAGGAAAATGCGATGAACTAATGCAAGAATATTTGCAAAAAGATAATCGCATAAAATATGTAAAACACGATACAAATAAAGGATTATTTCAAGCAAGAATAACTGGAGCAGAAAATGCAACAGGGGACTATATAGCATTCTTAGATGCAGATGATTATACATCAGTAGACTTCTACAGAACACTAATGGACAATGCTATGGAAAATAATTCAGATATAGTAATAGGAAACACAGTATTAGAATATGACGATGGAAAACAAATAGAATATAACTTATTTAGAATGAACTTCAAAGAACTAAACGGCAAACAATGCATAAATGAATATTTTAGACAAGAAGGGCTTAACTTTTCATGGCATACAATCTGGAATAAAATATACTCAAAAAGCATATGGGAAAAATCAGTAAAGCATTATAAAAAAATAAATAAAAAACTTATAATGACAGAGGACTTTGCATTTTCAACAGTTCTATTCTACTATGCAAACAAAATAACAAAAGTACAAAACGACAACATATTCTATTGTCAACACAAAGTAACATCAACATCAACTAAGGATATAAATTACAACAAAACAAAAAACAATATAAACGACCTAATAACTTCTTTTAGCTTTATAGAAAACTTTCTAAAAGAAGTAAATATATATGAAACATACAAAAATCAATTCTACAACTGGAAACACTTATATAGTTTGCAACATAGAACATATATAGAAAAAGCAAAAAAGTTATTACCAGAACAAAGAAAAGAGCTATACGCAGAACTAGACAAATTCTGCAGTGATAAAACACAAATAGAAAATGCAAATCTATTTTCATCAGTAGAAACAAAATGGAACAACAAATTAGAACAAATAAAACTACAAATAATAGATAAAAAAATCAAATATGTAAGCTTTGACATATTTGATACTCTTGTAGTAAGGCCATTTTTAGAGCCAATAGACCTATTTAGGTTGCTAGATAAAAACTACAATGAAATAACAAACAGCAAAACAGGAATAAACTTTTCTAAAATAAGAATCGCATCAGAAAATATAGCAAGAGAAGAACAATATAAAAAAGATCCACAAATACAAGAAATTACGCTAGATAATATATATCAAACAATAGGTAAACTTTACCAAATAGATAATGCAGTATTAAACAAACTAAAAGAAAAAGAAATAGAATATGAACTACGTTTTTGCAAACGCAGAAATACAACATACGAACTATATAAACTAGCAATAGACCTTGGAAAAAAGGTAATATGCACATCAGATATGTACTTGCCAGAGAATGTAATAGCAAAAATATTAAAAAATAATGGATATGATAAAATAGAAAAAATATATTTATCAAGCACTATCAAAAAAACGAAATCTACAGGAGACTTATATAAACACGTTTTAAAAGAATTATCAATTAATCCAGAAGAAATGATACACATAGGCGATAATTATACATCAGATTATAAACAGCCACAAGACTTAGGAATACAAGCAATATATATACCAAAAACAACAAAAGTTATGCAAGACTTAGCACAAACAAACTACTTATCAAAAATGCTAATAAGCAGTCTACCATTTTGGCAAGACAATAAAGAATCACTTAGATTTCTAGGAATAAGAACAATGCTTGCAATGTGTGCAAATAAATACTTTGATAATCCATTCAGAAGCTTTAATGCAGAATCAGATTTCAATGCAGATCCATATTTAATAGGATATTATGCACTAGGTATGTATGCATTTGGAGTAACAAAATGGCTAATAGATAATACAAAAGGAAACTATGATAAAATATCTTTCATGGCAAGAGATGGCTACTTAATAATGGAAACATATAAAATAATGAAAAAATTATACAAAGAATTACCACAAGAAGAGTACATGTATGTTTCAAGAAAAGCATTAATACCAATAATGATAGCCAATAAATTAGACTTTTACAAACTATCAGAAATACTAGAAATAGAAAAGCACACACCAAAAGGAGTAGTAAAATACATTTCAAACATAATGGAAATTGACGAAAACAAATTACAAAAAATCTGCAAAGAAGAAAAAATCGAATTTAATAGAAAATTCAAAAGTATAGAAGATTTTAATAAATATATAAAAATTTTAGTAGATAACTTCTATAACGAAGAAAAACATATGAAATCAAGAGAAAAGCTAAAAAAATACTTCAACAAAATACTAGGAGATAAACCAGCGGTATTTGATGTTGGATACAGCGGAAGGCCAGAATTCTATTTATCAGAATTATGTAATAAAAATGTAGATACATATTTCTTAAACATAAATAGAGATGATGCATTAGAATATGCACAAAAAGGGAACTTTAAATTAAGAACATTTTTCCCAGCCAAGCCAACTGCAACAGGAAATGCATATGAACTACTATTTTCAAAGTTAGCACCATCTTGTATAGCATATGATACAAGCGAAGAGGAGGCAAAACCAGTATTTGAAAAATATACAAGTATATATCAAGTAGAATATATAGTAGAAACTATGCAAAAAGCAGCTATAGAATTTGTACAAGATGTAGTAGATACATTTAAAGAAGATGTAGATGTATTATATTATCAAGACTATTATATAGCACTTCCAATTATGGCATATTTCAATTCTGCAAGAAGAATAGACAAGCAACCATTAAGTGCAGTAGAATTTGAAGACGATATAAGAGTAGGCAAAAAAACTAAAATGATAGACGATATGCAAGAAGATTTAAATAGTAAAAAACAAACTTCTATAGAAAATCTATTTAAAATAGGAAATATCAATTTAGAAGGGCATCAAATGGGAGATTTATACTATAATCCAGTAGTAGATTTAAACAAAAGAAATAAATTGGTAAGATTAATTTACTATATGTTATTTGATAAAGACACAATAAAAAGAAGAATTAAAGAAATTTTAAAAATAAGTTAATAAAAGAATGGGGAATTAGATATGAAAGAATGTTATAATTTTAAGTTAGAACCAGGTAAAAAGCTACAAAAAATAAACTATGAACTAAAAGAGCCTGTAATTTCAGTCATAATTCCCTTTTATAATGACAAAGAATATATAGAGCAAAGCGTAAACGCAGTGCTAAATCAGACATTCCCAAACTATGAAATATTAATAATAGACGATGGCTCAAAAGATGTAGAGTCATTACAAAAATTAAAAGAAGTAAGCAAAAAAGATAATAGAATAAAAATATTTCATAAAGAAAACGAGGGCTTATCTGCAACGAGAGACTATGGTGCAAAAAAAGCAGATAGTCGTACGAAATATTTAATGTTTGCAGATGCAGATGATTTAATGGAAAAAACATTCTTAGAATGTGCTTATTGGGCTTTAGAAACAAACCAAGAAGCAGCATGGGTATATTCTGATTCAGTTGGATTTGGAGAGCAAGAGTACACATGGAATAAATGGTTCAATTCAGAAAAAATGAAAGAAGTAAACGATTTAGTATCTATGGCAATGATAAGAAAAGAGGCATTTGAAGCGGTAAATGGTTATGAATTAAGGGAAAAAGCTGTAAATGAGGACTGGAACTTATGGCTAAAACTAATAGCAAAAGGTTATTATCCAGTACATATAAGTGCATATTTAGAATGGTACAGAAGAAAAGCAACAGGAGAATTAAGTCAAGCTAATTTGAACAAAGAAAGAGCCAGAGAAATAATAAAACAAACAGCAAGTACAATAACAAAAAAAGTTGAAGCAATACAATACCCAAAAAAGGATTATAACTATGATGTAATAATAGATAAAAATGAATCAATAGTAACATCAAGGAATCTTGAAAATGGTGAAAAAATCAACATATTAATGATATTCCCATGGCTTATTTCTGGAGGAGCAGACAAATTTAACCTAGAATTAGTAAGTAGGCTAGATAAAGAAAAATATAATGTAATTATAATTACAACAGAGCCAAACAAAAATGTATTAAGGCAGCAAATTGAGCAATATTCAACAGTATATGATTTAACATCATTTATAGATAAAAAATATTGGATAAGTTTTATAAACTACATTATAGAGAAAGAAAATATAAATTTGATCTTCAATTCAAACAGTAAATTTGGATATAACATTATACCATATTTAAAAGCCACAAACCCTAAAATTCCAATAATAGACTATATACATATGGAAGAATGGTATCATAGAAATGGCGGTTATTCAAGGTATTCTGGTATGCTAAACTCAGTTATAGATAAAACTCTAACCTGCAATGAAAATAGTGCACAAATATTATGCAATTATTTCAAAAAGGATAAGGAACAAGTAAAAACTGTATATATAGGTGTAGACGAGAATATCTTCAATCCAAATAACTTTAATAAAGATCAACTTCTAAAAAGATATAATATTAGTGAACAATGCAAATATGTTATAAGCTATATTTGCAGAATTACAGAGCAAAAAAGACCAATGTTATTACTTGAGATTATTAAGGAATTGAAAACAAGAAGGAATGATTTTCAAGTATTAGTAGTAGGTGATGGAAATCTACTAAACGAGATGAAACAAAAAGCAAAAAAAATGAAAATACAAGAAAATATAATGTTCTTAGGCAACATAGAAAACACAGAAGAAATATATGAAATAAGTGATTTAACCATTAATTGCTCAATAAAGGAAGGAATAGCATTAACCTCATATGAATCATTAGCAATGAAAGTTCCAGTAATATCAAGTGATGTGGGTGGACAAAAAGAGCTAATAAATGAGCAAGTGGGTATAATTGTTCCATGTATGCAAAAAGAAAATAACAAAGAAATGCATAATAGTAATTATAGTCAAGAAGAAATAAATGAGTATGTAGAAGCAATAGAAAAAGTAATAAACAATATAGAAACTTACAAATCAAAATGTAGAGAAACAATTGTAGATAAATTCACCATCAAAAATATGATAAACAACATGTCTGCAATTTTTGAAGAAGTACATAATACGCCAAATCCAGAAAAAATACAAAATGGAGAAAAATTAAAAGACAACATAGATATAACAAAAGAGCTAATAACAATAAATGCAATGAATGATAACATAGAATATGCTTGGGAATGTAGAGAGTATGAGAAAAAAGTATATGGCAGAGAATATTCTTCTGAAGGCTTTAATTATAAGTACGAATTATTAAAAGAAAAATTATGGAAAATACCATTATGGAGAAAAATAATGTCCAAATAGGGATGATTCTTTTTTGGACGAATTGTCCAAATGGGGACGGTTCTTTTTTGGACATTATAATTTATTTTATATGAAAAAAATTCCAAAAAAAACTTCCATTTTAAAGCTGTATATGGTAAGATAGTATTTAGGGAAATTTTTAGGACAACATAAAAGAAAATTTAGAAGAAAGGAATAAAAGAATGAAAGGCTATTTAGTTTTAGAAAATGGAGACATTTTTGAGGGAGAAAGAATTGGATACAACAAAGATGCTATATGTGAAGTTGTATTTAATACTTCAATGACAGGATATTTAGAAGTATTTACAGATCCATCATATGCAGGGCAAGGCGTAGTAATGACATATCCATTAATAGGAAATTATGGGCTAACAAAAGAAGATCAAGAATCAAGAAAAGCATGGCAAGAAGCGGTATTTGTTCATGAAATTGCAGAAGTTGAAAGCAATTTTAGAAGCACAATGAACATTATAGATTTTTTAATAGAAAATCAAGTTCCGGGACTACAAGGTGTAAACACAAGAAAATTAACTAAAGTATTAAGAGAAAACGGAACAATGAAAGGCAAATTAACAAGTGATATTTCAAATATAGAAGAAATTATAAATGAGATAAAACAATATAAAATTTCTAATTTAGTAGAAAAAGTAACTTCTAATCAAATTACAACTTGTGGTGAAGGCAAAATAAATATAGCATTATTAGACTTTGGAGCAAAACAAAACATTATTAATTCATTAATAAAAAGAAATTGTAAGGTTACAGTATTTCCACAAAATACAAATTACAAAGAACTCTTATCTGATAAGTTTGATGGCATTGTTCTTTCAAACGGACCAGGAAATCCCGAAGATTGCACAGTAGCAATTGAAAATATTAAACATTTATACGAAGAATATACAAAACCAATACTAGGAATATGTTTAGGACATCAATTAATGGGGTTAGCAACAGGTGCAAAAACATATAAACTAAAATACGGACATAGAGGACCAAACCATCCAGTTCAAGATGTAAAAACAAAAAGAGTTTGTATAACTTCACAAAATCATGGATATGCAATAGACGAAAGTAGCATAAATCCACAAATAGCAGAAATCTCACATATAAATATAAATGACAATACAGTAGAAGGATTAAGATACAAAAACAAAAACATATTAACAGTACAATACCATCCAGAAGCATGTCCAGGACCTGAGGACAGCTCATATATATTTGACGATTTTTTAAGAGAAATTACAAAAAGAAAGGAAGAATAAAAAATGCCAAAAAATAAAGATATAAAAAAGGTATTAGTAATAGGCTCAGGACCAATTATAATAGGACAAGCGGCAGAGTTTGATTATGCGGGAACACAAGCATGTAGAGAACTAAAAAAAGAAGGAATAGAAGTAGTTTTAGTTAACTCTAATCCGGCAACAATTATGACAGATAAAAATATGGCAGATAAAATTTATGTTGAGCCCTTAACAGTAAAAACTGTTGAAAAAATTATAGATATAGAAAAGCCAGATAGTATCCTTCCAAATTTAGGTGGACAAACAGGTTTGAATATTGCAATGGAACTATACGAAAGAGGTTTCCTACAAAGCAGAAATATACGACTATTAGGAACATCACCAGAAGGTATAAAAAAAGCTGAGGACAGACAAGCTTTTAAGGATACAATGGAAGAAATAGGTGAACCATGCATTGCGAGTAAAGTAGTAAATAATTATGAAGATGCAGAAGAATTTGCAAAACAAATAGGATTACCAGTAATTGTACGACCAGCATATACTTTAGGAGGTACTGGTGGAGGAATTTGTTACACAATGGAAGAATTAGAGGAAATTGCAAAAAGTGGACTTCATTTATCAAGAGTACATCAAGTATTAATTGAAAAATGTATTTCAGGATGGAAAGAAATAGAATATGAAGTAATGAGAGATTCCAACGGAAGTTGTATAACAATTTGCAATATGGAAAATATAGATCCAGTAGGAGTTCATACAGGGGATAGTATTGTAGTAGCACCATCTCAAACATTAGCAGATAAGGAATATCAAATGTTAAGAACATCGGCAATAAAAATAATATCTGCATTAAAAATAGAAGGAGGATGCAATGTACAATTTGCTTTAAATCCAAATAGCTTTGAATATGCAGTAATAGAAGTAAACCCAAGAGTTAGCCGTTCTTCAGCATTAGCATCAAAAGCAACAGGCTACCCAATTGCAAAAGTATCTGCAAAAATAGCAATAGGTTATACTTTAGACGAAATAAAAAACGATGTAACAGGAAAAACTTTTGCATGTTTTGAGCCAGTATTAGACTATGTAATAGTAAAAATACCAAAATGGCCATTTAATAAATTCATTACAGCATCAAGGGAACTAGGAACACAAATGAAAGCAACAGGAGAAGTAATGGCAATAGGACCAAATATTGAACAAGCATTAATGAAGGCAATTCGTTCATTAGAGGAAAATATAGAAAATCTAATTCTACCAAAATTGCAGAACTATTCAGATGAAAAAATCTTGCAAGATTTAAGAAAGGTAGATAATGAAAGAATATGGGTTATAGCAGAAGCAATAAGAAGAGGAATTTCAATAGATGAAATCCATGAAATAACAACCATAGATAAATTCTTCATAAATAAAATAGAGAGACTTGTTAGAACAGAAACCAGATTAAAAACAGAAGAATTGTCAACAGAATTATTAACAACTGCGAAAGAAATGGGATATACAGATCGCACAATTGCAATGCTATGTGGAAAAGATATAAAAGAAATAAAAAAATTAAGAATGGATAATAATATAATAGCAAACTTTAAAATGGTAGATACATGTGCAGCAGAATTTGAAGCACAAACACCATACTATTATTCTAGTTATGATAAAGATAACGAAGCAATAGATAAAACTAACAAAAAGAAAATCATAGTTTTAGGTTCAGGACCAATTAGAATAGGGCAAGGTATAGAATTTGATTATTGTAGTGTACACTGCGTATGGGCGTTAAAGAAGAAAGGTTATGAAACAATAATTGTTAACAATAATCCAGAAACAGTAAGTACAGACTTCGACATAGCAGATAGACTATATTTTGAACCACTAACTCCAGAAGATGTAGAAAACATAATAAGAATAGAAAAGCCATATGGAGCAATAGTACAATTTGGTGGTCAAACAGCAATCAAATTAACAAAAGCATTAACACAAATGGGAGTAAAAATATTAGGTACTGCTGAAGTAGACATGGACAGAGCAGAAGATAGGGAATTGTTTGACGAAGCATTAGAAAAATGTGGCATACCTCGTCCAAAAGGAAACACAGTCTATACAGCAGAAGAGGCAATAAAAGTTGCAAATGAATTAAAATATCCAGTATTAGTAAGACCATCATATGTTCTAGGTGGACAAGGAATGGCAATAGCATATTCAGACGAAGAAGTAACTGAATTCATACAAGAAATAAACAAAATAGCACAAGAACATCCAATACTAGTAGATAAATACATGCTAGGAAAAGAAGTAGAAGTAGATGCAATATTCGATGGTGAGGACATACTAATTCCAGGAATAATGGAGCATCTAGAAAGAGCTGGAATCCACTCAGGAGATAGTATATCAGTATATCCAACACAACATGTAAGCAAAGAAAATCAAAACACAATAATAGAATATACAAAGAAAATAGCAAAAGAATTAAATGTACTTGGAGTGCTAAACATACAATTCATAATTCACAGAGGAAATGTATATATTATAGAAGTAAACCCTCGTTCAAGTAGAACAGTACCATATATAAGCAAAGTAACAAATCTACCAGTAATAGACATAGCAACAAGAGTAATACTAGGTGAAAAATTAAAAGACATGGAATATGGCACAGGAATATACAAAAAAAGCCAATACATTGCAGTAAAAATGCCAATATTCTCATTCGAAAAAATAAAAAATGCAGACACAAGCTTAGGGCCAGAAATGAAATCAACAGGAGAAGTATTAGGAGTGTCAAAAGTATTTTCAGAAGCAATACTAAAAGGATTCCTAGCAAGTGGAATAGACATACCACAAAAAGGAAATGTACTAATAACAGTACGCGATAAAGACAAAATAGAAATGCTTCCAATAGCAAAAAAACTAGAAGGTTCAGGCTTTACAATATATGCAACCACAGGAACATCAGCATTTTTAAATGAAAATGGAGTAGAAGCAAAAACAGTACAAAAAATATGGGAAGGTGAAGACAGCATAATAAACCTAATCGAAAGCGGAAGACTAAGCTTCATCATAAACACACCAACTCGAGGCAAAAACGAATCAAGAGACGGCTTCAAAATAAGACGACTAGCAGTAGAATGCAAAGTACCATGCTTCACTGCACTAGACACAGCAGAAGCACTATACGAAGCCATAGAAAACGGAATTACAGAAGACGACCTAGTACCAGTTGACCTAGGTGCAATGTCCAATTAGGGAGGTTTTAGATAATGAATGAGTATATTCGAAAAGCCAAAGAAGAAGCACAGTTAGGCGTAAATAGCCATGAAGGAGGACCATTCGGCGCAGTGATAGTCGATAAAGCAGGAAATATAGTTGGAAAAGGCCACAATCAAGTATTAAAAAATTCCGATCCAACTGCACATGCCGAAATACAAGCAATTAGAAATGCATGTAAAAATATGGGAACGCACAATTTAGAAGAATGTACAATTTATATATCTTGTGAGCCATGTCCTATGTGCTTATCAGCAATTATATGGGCAAATATAAAAAATGTATATTATGCGTGTGACAGAAAAGATGCAGCAGAAATAGGCTTTAGAGATGATGCCATTTATGAATATTTTTCAGGCAATAACAAACAAATACTAAAAATAAAGCAAATCAATAGAGAAGAATGCCTAGACATAATGCAACAATATAAAGAAAATAGCGGTACAATATACTAAGCTAAAATATAAGTAAAGCAATGTTAAAGTAATAGAGAATTAGAAAATTATCTGATTCCTATTACTTTTTTTAATAAAACCTTAAGATAAAAAGTATTTAAAAACAGCCATTTCTATGGTAAAATATATAAAAATCGGAACACAAATAAAGAAGTGTCCCTAATTGGACAAAATGTCCAAAAAAGAACCGTCCCCATTTGGACAGGGGCGAAGAAGGAGAAGTAGGAATGTATAATGTTTTAGTATGTGATGATGATAAGGAGATTGTTGAGGCAATTAGTATTTATTTATCTAAGGAAGGATATAAGGTTTTTAAGTCATATAATGGAAAAGAGGCTTTTGAGATTATTGGTAGAGAGGATATTCACTTGATTTTGCTGGATATAATGATGCCGAAGATAGATGGAATAGAGGTGACTAAGAGGATAAGGCAAACTAAGGTGATTCCAATTATAATGTTGTCTGCCAAATCGGAGGATGAGGATAAGATTAATGGATTAAATTCGGGAGCAGATGATTATATAACGAAGCCTTTTAATCCGCTCGAGTTAATTGCAAGGGTTAATTCTGCTATTAGAAGATATACAATTTTAGGTGCTATACAAACAGAGGAAAAAGATAATATATATCAAACAGGAGGTCTAATAATTAATGATGATACTAAGCAAGTTGAGGTTGAAACAAAGCAGATTAAATTGACTCCGACAGAGTATAATATACTAAAGTTTTTAACGAAGAATAAAGGCAAGGTATATTCAATAGAACAAATTTATGAGAATGTTTGGGAAGATGAGTGCTATGGTGTAGAGAATATTATAGCGGTTCATATAAGACACATAAGAGAAAAGATAGAAATAAATCCAAAAGAACCTAAGTATTTAAAAGTTATTTGGGGAATTGGATATAAAATTGAAGATATAAAAGTATAGGGGGTCATATATGAAAAAGTCTAATTTATTAAAAGCAATATGCTATATGCTCATACCAATTTTACTAATTATAATACTAATAAATATAATAAGTATAGCAATTTTAGTAGATAATCCAAATGAAATAAAGCAAGGAAAAAGTTATTATGAAACAGAAAGTTTTAGAGAAGATTATATGAATATAATACTACTTAATTGCAATGCGATAACAAGATATCAAATTAGTAGTTCTCAAGAAAGTAGTTCAGCACTAGAAAAAAGTGATATTCAATATTATAATGGCAATAATTATATAGTAGAAGATACAAAAGTTGCAGAAGATGAACAGATACAAAACTACATAAAACAAAAAGAAGAGTCGCAAAAGGAAAATGCTGCACTGGTTGAAGGAGATACATACCAAGAAGAAAACGGAATTTACATGCTATTTAAGGAAAATGAAAATTATTCTTTAGATGCTAGTAATGACACAGTAATAGATTATAAAACAATAAAGGCAAAATACTATGACATCTTAATTATAAAAGATGGCATGGCATATACTAACATAGAAAAAACAGTCAAAACAGACACTCTAGACGAGTTAAAACAATATATATCACAAAAGCAATATCATTGGATTTATGAGGAAAATATTAACACAGATATAAGTACAATGCAATATGACGAAATCGCTTACAAAGATTATTTCACACAAATACAAGGTCTAGGCTTCAAAGTATATAGTTGCGTGAGAGATACAAATGCAAACCAATTCATTATTAACACAACCATGTACAATATGGTGTCAAAAACATATCAAAATGCACCAATATGTATAATATTTAGTGGAATCATATTAATGCTAATAATAGCATACCTAATATCAAGTATAGGACATAGTAAAAATCACGAAGATATATATACCAACTGGTTAGATAAAATTCCATTAGAAATATTAGTCATAATAATAGGAATAATGCTAGTAATAGAAGGACTTATATTTATGGCATTTACCGAATTACTATATCAATTTTTCACAACAGCAATATCACTTCTAGTGCTAATGGGAATAATAATATATGCTACAGTTACAACATTTCTTGTAACAATCATTAGAAGAATAAAAGCAAAAATATTTTGGAAAAATACAATAATCTATAAAATAATAAAATACCTAGATAGAAAAACAGAGGAAATAAAATTAAATTTATCAGCCAATATGGATATAAACATGAAAATAATTTGCATATTCATAATATCTGTAATAGTTACAACAAGCTTAATGATACTAACAATAGCAAAACAAAATCTAATATTTATATTATTCTTAATAGCCTTTTGGATTTACTTACTCTATAGCATAATAAAATATGTAGATAAAATGCACCAAATAAGAGAAGCAGTAGGAAAAATATATAAAGGAGACAATAATTACAAATTAAACGAAGAAAACTTCACAGGGGAATTACAAAAAGTAGCTAAAGAATTAAACAATATATCTGATGGACTTTCAGATGCAATAGAAGAAAGCCTAAAATCGGAAAGGCTAAAAACAGAGTTAATTACTAATGTATCACATGACATAAAAACGCCACTAACTTCAATTATTAACTATGTAGACTTACTTAAAAAAGAAGACATACAAAATGAAACTGCAAGAGAGTATTTACAAATATTAGATAATAAATCACAAAGATTAAAAAAATTAACAGAAGACTTAATTGAAGCCTCTAAAGCATCTTCAGGAAATATAAAACTAAACATTGAAAAATTAAATCTAGGTGAATTACTAAAACAAGTCAGAGGCGAATTTGAAGATAAATTGCATGAGAAAAATCTAGAAATAATAGAAAATATTCCAAAAGACGAAGTATGCATTAATGCAGATAGCAGATACATGTATAGGGTAATGGAAAATCTATTTACCAATATTGCAAAATATGCTTTAGAAAATTCAAGAGTTTATATAGATCTAATAGTAAACGGAAAAGACGAAAATAAAAAAGCATATATAATATTAAAAAATATATCACAAGAAAAATTAAACATAACAGCAGATGAACTAATGCAAAGATTTGTAAGAGGAGATTCGTCAAGAACAGAAGGTGGAAGCGGACTAGGACTTTCTATTGCAAAATCATTAGTTGAATTGCAAAAAGGAAAATTTGAAATGCAACTTGATGGAGATTTGTTTAAAGTAATAATTGAGTTTTAAAAATAACAAAATAGAGTATGTTTTTTATAGCATACTCTATTCTTTATACATAATTCTACATATGTTGCATTAATACCGAAATACCTCCATTTGCAATGGCTGTACCAGTAAGCATAATAATTCCAGCAGTCAAAACACCGGCAGCCAAAGGCCCAAAAGCCTTTTTTACAGGCAAATCTAAAAAGTTAGCAATAAGAGAGCCAACCCAAGCACCAGTTCCAGGAATAGGTATAGCAACAAACAAAAATAATCCTAAAGCTGTGAAATTTTGCAATCTTTCACTTTCCGCAATTTTCTTTGTTGCCTTCTCACTTGCCCAATCAATAATAACCTTAAAAAACTTAAATCTTCCAAAAAAATCAAACAAAGGTCTAATATACTTTACAATAAAATATATAGGAACAATATTACCAATAAAACTAATAACAAAAGCCTCAACATATGTAAGATGAAAACCAAGAACAGCAATAGGAATAGCACCCCTTAACTCTATAATTGGTGTCATACTTATTACAAATGTTGCTAAATACTTAAAAATAGTACTTTCAAACATATAAATCCTCCCCAAATAAAATTACAACATATTCTACTATAAAGCAATAAATAAGTCAAATCCTATTTTAATCTTGTAATTCTACGCATATTGGTATATAATATATGAAAGTTTATAGGTACTTTTCAAAACCTAAATTTTATATAAGGAGAAATAATTCAAAATTAAAATAAACAATTGAATTATAAGAAAAATATGAAAGAAAATAAAATAGAACCTAGAACATTAACAGGATTCATGGAATTATTACCAGAAAATCAGATATTATTTAATCAAATGGTAGATAAAATTCGTAAATCATACGAAGAATTTGGCTTCTTACCATTAGACACACCAGTTATCGAACTTGCAGAAGTTTTACTTGCAAAGGCAGGTGGAGAAACAGAAAAACAAATTTATAGATTTAATAAAGGAGAAAACGACTTAGCACTAAGATTCGACTTAACAGTGCCACTTGCAAAATATGTTGCAATTAACTACAATGATTTAGCATTCCCTTTTAGACGCTATCAAATAGGAAAAGTATATAGAGGAGAACGCCCTCAAAAAGGTAGATTTCGTGAGTTTTATCAATGTGATATAGACATAATTGGAGATAATGAGCTAAATCTATTAAATGATGCAGAAATACCAAATGTAATATATAACACCTTCAAAAGACTAGAACTAGGCGACTTTACAATATGCATAAACAACAGAAAAATATTAAATGGACTATTCAAAAGCCTTAACCTAGAAGAAATCAGTGTTGATGTAATGAGAATTATAGACAAAATAGAAAAAATAGGAAAAGAACAAGTAGTACAAGAACTATTAAAACTAGGAGTAACGAGTAGAACTGCAGAAAAAATTATTGAATTTATCCAAATTGACGGAACAACAGACGAAAAGATACAAGCACTAGAACAAATGAATATAACAGACGAACTATACATAACAGGTGTTAATGAACTAAAAGAAGTAATAAAAAATATCAGATTATTTGGTATACCAGACCAAAACTTCAAAATAGATTTAACAATTGCAAGAGGACTAGACTACTACACAGGAACTGTATATGAAACATTTTTAAATGAATATAAACAATTAGGAAGTGTTTGTTCAGGAGGAAGATATGATAATTTAGCAGAATTCTATACTGACAAAAAACTACCAGGAGTAGGAATATCAATTGGACTATCAAGATTATTCTATCAGTTAAGCGAATTAAACGCATTTAACCAAAAAGAAAAATCAATTGCGAAAGTATTAGTAGTAGCAATGGATGATAACGAAGAACAACAAACAATGTCAAAAGCAATTGAAGTAGCTACATTGTTAAGAAATAATGGAATTAGTACACAAATATATACAGAAAATAAAAAGATAAAGGCAAAATTTAAGTATGCAGATAAATTGAAAATTCCATATGTAGCAGTCATTGGAGAGAACGAAGTAAACAACAATAAAATCACTCTAAAAAATATGTCTACAGGAGAGCAAGAAGAAATCGAAATAAATAATGAAGCATTGAAAAAATACTTTGAGTAATAAAATGCTAAAAAAATATCAAGAGTAAATAAGATAACTCTTGATACTTTTTTATATAAAACATAACAAATTAAATCAAACTAAACGAATTTTTTATCTGCTCAAAAATAGGTTTAAACTGTTCAGCATTTTCATTCAACACTTCAAAATTTAAAGTAAAAATATGATTTTCAGTCTGAAGCCAAAGCACATTACAGTAAAATTCCTTCCCATATTCCTTATCTAAGTAAGACATAGTATATTCATAACCAGAGCAATTATTTATTGTAACCTCATGCGTATTAGCTATTTCTACAACATTTTCCTTAGAAGAAAAATACGAACTTTTATCGTCATTTACCACATCAAACAAATCAATTTCTCTTGACTTTTCTATGGTATTTCCATAAATATATACACTTTTAGCAGCATCATATATATCTAAAGACAAATCTTCAGAAGAATTTCCAACAGTACAATCTATTGTGGTAGGAACAGTTAAACTATACAAGTTATCCCTTGAATTTATAGTTAAAAATTCTACAGTCTTTTCGTTTTGCCTTGGCAAAGTCCAAATAGATACTGCAACAATAATAACAATAGCTACACACAAAGCAACAATAATATATACTTTTTTATCCTTAAAATCCATAAAAATACGACCTTTCAAATTAATATAAATAAAAATCAAATCCAATTAATAAAAGTTAAAACTATTATATTCAATTTATAAAAATATGTCAATTTTAGTATTGTAAAACCAAATAAAATGTTATATAATCAATTCATTAGGCATAGGAGAAGAAAAAATGAAAAATAAAATATTTGTAGCAATAGATGTTGAAACAACTGGATTATCTCCAGTTGCAAATGAATTAATAGAAATAAGTGCAATAAAATATGATGGAGCCAAAAAAGTGGACACATTTTGCACTCTAATTAAACCTAAAGAAAAAATACCATATTATATAACCAATATAACAGGAATTACAAATGATATGGTAAAAAACAGCCCAAGTGTTGAAAATGTAATGCCACAACTAATTGAATTTATAGGCGACAGCCCTATAGTTGCTCATAATGCAAACTTTGATTATAAATTTATACAAAACTATTCAAACTATAGTTTTTCAAAAAATAAAGTAATAGATACAGTAGCAATTAGTAGAAAAATGTATCCTGAATTGCCAAATCATAAACTAAGCACAATTGCAAAAGAAATAGGAATTACAGAAGATGGATTTCATAGAGCTGAATTTGATTGCGAATGTTGTGCAAAAATATATATAAAAGCATTAGAAAGTGAGGTAGATAAAAATGCAAGAGTACGTATATGAGCCACAAGGAGTATGCTCAAGCAAAATGATTATACAAATAGAAGGAGATATTATAAAAAAAGTACAAATAGTAGGTGGATGTGCTGGAAACACAGTAGGAGTATCAAAACTAGCAGAAGGAATGAAAATAGATGAAGTTATAGAAAAACTAAAAGGTATACCATGTAGAAGCGGCACATCATGCCCAGATCAATTGGCAAGAGCATTACAAAGTATTAAAATGCAAAGAGAGAATGAAAATAAATGAAACAATATATAACAATAATAGGAGGCGGCTTAGCTGGTTGCGAAGCCGCATATCAAATTGCAAAAAAAGGTATAAAAGTCAAATTATACGAAATGAAGCCAAAAAAGTTTTCACCAGCCCATTCAAATAAAAACTTAGCAGAAATTGTATGTAGCAATTCATTAAAAACAGATGCAATTACAAATGCATGTGGGTTATTAAAAGCAGAACTTAGAATTTTAGATTCACTACTAATAAAATGTGCAGATAAAACAAAAGTACCAGCAGGACAAGCACTAGCAGTAGATAGAGAAAAATTTTCAGAATTAGTTACAAAAGAAATAAACGAAAATCCACTAATAGATGTTATAAATGAAGAAGTTGGTGAAAAAGAGCATCTAAAAGAAATTATGAAAGATGGAATTGTAATTATAGCAACAGGACCATTAACTTCAGATCCATTAGCAAAAGAAATATCAGATATTATTAATCAAGATAAATTATACTTTTATGATGCTGCAGCTCCAATAGTAAGCAAAGAAAGTATAAATATGGATATTGCTTTTTGGGGAGATAGATATGGAAAAGGTGATAGCAGTTACATAAATTTACCAATGAATAAAGAGGAATATGAAGACTTTTATAACGAATTAATAAATGCAGAAATAGTAACACTTCATGAATTTGAGAAAAAAGAGATATTTGAAGGCTGTATGCCTATTGAAGTTATGGCAAAAAGAGGAATAGATACTCTTCGCTTTGGACCACTAAAGCCAGTTGGATTTATAGATCCACGAACAGATAAAAGACCATATGCTATTATACAATTAAGACAAGATAATGAAGAAGGAACACTATTTAATATAGTAGGATTTCAAACAAATTTGAAATTTAGAGAGCAAAAAAGGGTATTTAGTAAAATACCAGGATTAGAAAAAGCAGAATTTATAAAATATGGAGTAATGCACAGAAATACATATATTAATTCTAGCCAATTGCTTGATAACACATACAAATTAAAAAGCAATAATAATGTATACTTTGCCGGTCAAATAACAGGAGTAGAGGGATATGTGGAATCTATTTCATCTGGATTGGTTGCAGCTTTAAATAGTATAGAACAATTTAAGCAAACAAACCACAAAATAGAATTCTCAGAAAAAACCATGATAGGTGCACTAGCAAAATACATATCAACGCCAAACAATAACCTTCAACCAATGAATGCAAACTTTGGTATATTACCACAACTAGAAGAACGAATTAGGGATAAAAAAATAAAATATGAAAAACTAGCGAGTATTGCATTAAACGAAATAAATTATACCAAAAATAGCATAGAAGGAGTATAAAAACTCCTTCTTTTTTTAGAAAATTTACATAAAATACTTGCTATTTATTTCCTATTATGATAAAATAAACATAATGAGTTATTTTTCTATGAAAAAATTGAAAGGAGAAAACAATGGAAAAAGAAATTGAAATCTTAGAAACAACAATAAAGGAATTTCAAGAAAAAGAAAGACAAGAACATACAAATAATGAGGAACAACAAGCTAGCAATAATACAAAAATTAATCAATTAAGGGAAGAAAATAGAAGGAATAGGAGCATGCTTCAATCATTTGCTGAAAATGAACCTACTTATATTGAATTATCACAAGAAATAGAAAAAAATGAAGCAGAAATAAGTAAATTAGAAGAAGAAAACAGAGGCATAATCAATGCTAACTTACAAATAAGAGAAGGTAGAGTGCATATATCAGATAGAGAGCAAATTGAACAATCTAAACAAAACGTTATAGAAGGATTAAAACAAAGAAGAAGAGAATTAATAATTAATAGACATGTAAAACAAGAACAAATAGATCAATTAGAAGCAGAACAAGAACAAATAACACTAGAAGAAGAAAACAGAGAAAACGAAATGGCAGATAAACAAGAAGCAATTACTCTATTAGAAGAAAATGAAAGATTGAGTGAATTTGTTAGACCATATGAAGAAATAAGAAGATTAGAAGAAGAAAAAGCTAGATTACAAAGTGATATAAAAGCTGCAATGAACGGAATTGAAATAGAGAAAAAGGTAGCAGAACAAAGCGGATATACTGGTACATTAGAAGCAAAACAAAACATGTTAAAAAATAAGCAAGATAAATTACAAATTGTTAGTGCAGACATAGCTTCAAAGAAAAATGCATTAGAAATATCAGAAGGAGAAGACATAAACGTAATTATCGACAAAGTTCAAGACAAATATAATAGCAACCTAGGTAAAATTGCAGCAATGCATCAATTAAAAGATGTCATGACTTTGAAAAATGAAATTAAAGCAATGCAATTACAAGGACAAGAAGCTACTGAAAGATATAACAGTAATAATGAACAATTAAGAAATTTAAAAGAAATTATTAGCTTAAAAGCAAACAATGGTCTTTTTGCAGAAATAGAAGAAATATCAGCATGTATTGATAGTCTTGAAAATATGGATATAAGAAATGATGTAGAAGATACATTAGAGGGAGTAAAAAAATACATAAGCAATGTTTCTGAAAGAAGAGATAATATAAAAGAAACTGTAAAAAATAAACCAAAAGAATCAAAAGCAGCTGAAGTAGTGGAAGAAGTAGAAGAAGCAGAAAATGCAACAGAAGAAGAAACAAAGACAGAAACATCAAGCAATGAAAATGAAAAAACAACAGAAGGTCCTAAAAAGGTAGACTTCAATAAGTTAAAAGAAGCTGGTAAAAAAGTAGTAGAAAAAAGTGGCAGAAAAATTATAGAAGGCAGTAAAAAACAAATAAACAAAATAAAAAACGAAAAGCCAAAACAACAACCAAAAGAAAAAGCAGCAGAAGAAAAGAGTGGGGACGAGACAAAATCAAAAAAAGGAACTAACATAGACTTTAAAAATATAGTTATACCATCAATAGCAAACCAAAAAAATAGAATACATGAATATACAAACAAAATGGATGTTGCAGATAATGAAAATAAAGAAAACGTTACAGATGTTAATAATGAAGTAAAAGAAAACACTACTGATACTACTATAGATAATAGTAATGAAGAAAATGTTGTAAATAATAATACACAAAATAATGAAGTTGAACCAAAAGAAAACTTAAACATTGTTGGTATTAAAATAGGTAGAAAAGTATGCATTAACATTATGAAACCTGATGAAGAAAATATAGAAACATCAACACTAGGAGGACTAAAATTAGGATTATCATATATGTCAGAGCAATACAATTCAAAAAATAGTGCAAGATCTATTGAAAAGCTAGAGTTGGATGAGGATTTAAAAGAAAAATTAGATCCACTTGTTGTAGATGTTTTAAACAAAATTGATAGAACTAAAAAACTAGAAAAGAGCTGTCTAGAACAATACATAGAAAGTGTAAGATCAAATGGTAAGTCAAAAATGGATTTCAATATAGTATATGATTTAGAAGAATTACATGGAAGAAAAGCATTAGATAGAATAAAAGAATTTTTTAGACCACCAGTAGATCAATTTAGAGAGACTAAGAAAATAATTGAACAAAATGCAAAAAGATCTAGTGAATTAGGTGAAAAGTTTGAAGTAAAAGGAAAATACAGAATGTTAAAAGATAACTTCATGACAAACCTATTAAGAAAAATTAAACCTGTAAAACAAGTAGAAGCAGCAAAGCCAGAACAAGAAGAGCAACACGAAGAAAATTATATACATACATATGTTAGAGTAAATGGCGAAGTGTTATCTAATATCAATAAAGTTAGTGAACAATATAGTGAACAATATAAGAATAATGATATGGAAAATACACAAAGCGATACGATAATAGATGTAGAACAAAAATAATATAAAAAGTGACACAAAAATAGTGAATTAAAATTTTTTCTAATTCACTATTTTTTAGTAAAATATTGCAAACGAAGCAATTTTAATATATAATAAAATAAGTAATACTTTAAACAAAAACATGCGAAAAATAATAAAGAAAGGAGCAAACGATGAATCAAATATTAATAACACAAAAAATATATGTAACACCAGAATTAAAAAGAAAGAAAAAAGCCTATAGATTCAACTTTTTCATATCAATCTTTTTAATATGTTTGCTATTTTCTTATTACATTTATGCAGAATATGATAGAAACAAAAATGAGGAAATTTCACAGGAAATTTTATCAAGAATGTCCATTGTTCAAGAAGGAGAAGATGGTCAAAACATTAGTGAAATAGATGGTAATGGCTCTATAAAAATAGAAGGAAATTGTATAGTTATTACATTAGATGGAACAGATAGTTTAACTAAAGAAGTAAATATAACTAACTTAGCAAAAGATGTAAATGTAGAAAATGAAAGTCAACAAGTAGCACAAGTAGAACCACAACCAGAGCCGGAGCCAGAACAACAAGAAGAAAGACCAGTAACATATACATCAAGTAATGGAAAATCATATAATGTAGATTGCATACTAAATATACCAAGTTTAGGTATAAACTATCCAGTATTATCAGATTATTCAGAAGAAAATTTAAAAATATCACTAAATAAATTTTGGGGATGCAAACCAAATGAAGTTGGAAATTATGTAATAGCAGGTCACAACTATAAAAATAAGAAAATGTTTGGAAAGCTATCACAAATGGAAATAGGCGATATTTGCGAAATAACAGACCTAAAAGGAAATACAATAAAATATAGTGTATATGATAGAGATATAGTAGAACCAGAAGATACATCTTGTACATCACAAAGAACAAATGGTCAAAAAGAAGTTACACTAATCACATGTACAAATTATGGACAGCAAAGGCTAATACTAAAAGCAAGAGAAGTTACTTAAAATAAATCTATAAAAAGTCTTGCAAAATAACAAAAAAAGTGATAACATAAATAAAAAACAAAGACGAGGACAACATAAATAAAAATAATCCAACAGAGAGCTAGATGTATGCTGAAATTCTAGCAGGAAATAATTTATTTATTATCACCTTATCAGTTGCTTATTTGAAAAATAGTAAAATAAGTCGTAAACTTGCGTTAAAAGTAATATTAAGAGAATTTAAAATTATTTTAAATTAAAATAGGTGGTACCGCGGAACAATAGTCCATTTCGTCCTATAACATTAGGATGGAATGGGCATTTTTGATTTTATTATGTTAAAAAAAGAAGCGTCCCCAAATGGACAAAATGTCCAAAAAAGAACCGTCCCCAATTGGACAAAAAATAAGGAGGAAGAAACATGTATAAAAAAGTTGAATTACCAAACGGATTTGTTGGAATGGAACATGATGTTGCAGACTTATGGAAAAAAGAAGATATTATCAAAAAGAATTTTGATATGAACAAAGGAAAAAGATATTTCACATTTTATGATGGACCACCAACGGCAAATGGAAAACCACATGTTGGACACATCTTAACAAGAGTTATGAAAGATATTATACCAAGATACAAAGTTATGAAAGGGTATCGTGTTTTAAGAAAAGCAGGATGGGATACTCATGGTTTACCAGTTGAATTGGAAATAGAGAAAAAGCTTGGTATTTCAGGAAAAGAACAAATAGAAGAATATGGTGTAGAAAAGTTTGTAAAGGAATGTAAAGAAAGTGTATTTACATATGTAAGTCTATGGGAAAAAATGACTAACCAAGTAGGATTTTGGGTAGATATGGATGACCCATATATCACATATGATAATAAATATATTGAATCTGTATGGTGGGCACTAAAAGAAATGTGGAAAAAAGGATTGCTTTATGAGGGACACAAAGTAATGCCATACTGCCCAAGATGTGGAACAGCGCTATCTTCTCATGAAGTTGCACAAGGTTATAAGGATGTTAAGGATTTAACATGTATTGCTAAATTTAAAATAGTAGGAGAAGACAAATATATTTTAGCTTGGACAACAACTCCATGGACATTGCCTTCTAACTTAGCACTTTGCGTTAATAAATCATATACATATGTTGAAGTTAAAGCAAATATAGCAAAGCCAGAAGAAGCACCAAAATATGAAAACTATATTCTAGCCAAAGATTTATTAGGATCAGTATTAAAAGAAACAGAATATGAAATTGTAAAAGAATTTAAAGGTGAAGAATTACTAGGTACAAAATATGAACAATTAATGCCATTTGCAAATGTTGAGGGAAAAGCATTTGAGGTAATTCATGGAGACTATGTTAATTTGGAAGATGGTACAGGTATAGTACACATTGCACCAGCTTATGGTGAAGACGATAGCTTAGTTTCAAAACAAAATGGAATAGCATTTATAAACTTAGTTGATAAATCAGGAAAATTTGTAAAAGAAGTAACACCATGGGCAGGAAGATTTGTAAGAGATTGCAATGAGGACATCTGCAACTGGTTACAACAAGAAAACAAACTATTCTCTAAAGAAAAACATTTACACTCATATCCACATTGCTGGAGATGTGATACACCACTACTATATTACCCAAAAGAGAGTTGGTTTGTTGCAATGAGCAAACTAAGAAACGAATTAGTAGACAACAATAACAAAGTAAACTGGTATCCAGATACAATTAGAACAGGAAGATTTGGAAAATTCCTAGAAAATGTTATCGACTGGGGTATTTCAAGAGATCGTTATTGGGGTACACCACTTCCAATTTGGACTTGCGAATGTGGACATCAAGAATGTATAGGAAGTATTGCAGAATTAAAAGAAAAAGGAATAAATGTACCAGAAGATATAGAATTACACAAGCCATATATAGACGAAGTACACTTAAAATGTCCACATTGTGGTAAAGAAATGAAAAGAGCAAAAGAAGTAATTGACTGCTGGTTTGATTCAGGATCAATGCCATTTGCACAATATCATTATCCATTTGAAAATAAAGAACTATTTGAAACAAACTTTCCAGCACAATTCATATCAGAAGCAATAGACCAAACAAGAGGATGGTTCTATACATTAACAGCAATTGGAACAGCACTATTTAAAAGAACACCATTTGAAAACTGTATAGTATTAGGACATGTGCTAGATGGAAAAGGACAAAAAATGTCAAAATCAAAAGGAAATGGTGTAGATCCATTTACACTATTAAACGAAGTAGGAGCAGATGCAACAAGATGGCATTTCTATACAGTAAGTGCACCATGGTTGCCAACTAGATTATCATTAGAAAATGTACAAGAAACACAAAGAGGATTTTTAAGCACATTATGGAATGTATATTCATTCTATGTACTTTATGCTGAAATAGACAAATTTAATCCATATGACTATCAAGACTTTAAAATAACAAATATAATGGACAAATGGATTATATCTAAACTAAATACTTTAGTAAAGGAAGTAGACGAAAAACTAAATGCATACGACATTACAGGTGCAGCACTAGAAATTGACGAATTTACAGATAGACTTTCAAACTGGTATGTAAGAAGAAACAGAGAAAGATTCTGGAGTCAAACACTAGATAATGAAAAAATAGGAGCATACATAACATTACACAAAGTTTTAGTAACTCTATCAAAAATTGCAGCTCCATTTGTACCATTTATAACAGAAGAAATTTATCAAAATTTAGTTGTTGGACTAGATAAAAATGCAAACGAAAGTGTTCACTTATGCTTATGGCCAGAAGTAGATGAACAAGCAATAGACAAAAAACTGGAAAAGGAAATGGACTTAGCATATGACATTGTAAAATTAGGTAGAAGTGCAAGAAACACAAGTAATATAAAAAATAGACAACCATTATCTGAAATGCTAATATCAATAGATGCGTTGCCAGAATATTATGGAGACATTGTAAAAGAAGAATTAAATGTTAAAAAAGTAGTATTGGGTGCAGAAATGTCGAATTATGTACACTTTGAAATAAAGCCTAATTTACCAGTACTAGGAAGAGAATATGGTAAGCTAATTCCAAAAATAAAAGAAAAAATTTCAAAATATAATCAAATGGACTTGGCAAATAAAATTAAAAGCGGTAAAATAGAATATATAGAAATAGAAGATACACAAATTCCGTTATCAAGTGAAAACTTACTAATAACAATGCAAGGAAAAGAAGGATTTGCATTTGCTGGAGAAGGAGAAATTGGTGTTGTACTAGATACACATATTACTCCAGAATTAAAAGATGAAGGATATGTTAGAGAAATACTTTCAAAAGTGCAAAACATGAGAAAAGATAAAGGCTTTGAAGTATTAGATAGAATTAATCTATACGTATCAGGCAATAAAATGCTAGAAGAATTAATAAAAAAGAATGCAGATACAATTTCACATGATGTATTAGCCAATGAGATTATATATGATAAAGAAATATCTACATATACGCAGATGAACATAAATGGAGAAACCTTGAACATTGATGTTGAAGTAAAAAATAAATAAAAGAATAAACGAAGGAGAAGAAAATGGAGTCAAAGCAAGCATATGATAATTTAATAATAAATGATGCTGAAAAAAAGTCAATCCAGAGATATATGGGATTCTCACATACTAGAATAAATATGCTTGCTGACTTTAATCCAAGCGTTGTAAAAGAACTAACATCAAAAGGATGGGTTATAGCAGAAAGTTCACAAGAGCTAGAAGAAGATATAAACGATTTTATTAATATATATTCAGCAATGTATAAAGAAAAAAAGAAAATAAGCACAAATAAATTAATTAGAGGAACAACAAATAACGAAGCAAGAAATATAATCAAAGGTTATAGCTATAATAGAATTTTATCTACAAGTACTGATGAAAACATTGCAAAAAGATTTTGTCAGTATGGAAATTCTGCATTAATAAGAATTCAAACATCAGGAGAAATACCATCTCTTTATGCTGGAGATTTTCTAGAAGAACATTCAGCAGATGAGGAAGAAATTATTATAGCACCATTTGCAAAAGTAGAAAAAGCACAAATAACAAGTGATTGGAAAGGCTACAAGTATTATGATGTTACAATATCTGCTCCAGAATTAGAAGAAATTCCACAAGAAAAAATTGACGAACTAAAAAAAGAAGTTCTAGAACAATTTCCTGAATTTATAAAAGAAATAAATGGTATGCAAGAAAACGAACTAGGAATGTATGATGAAAAAAATATGAAATTATACAGATTTAGAACTAAAATACAAGAACTAATGAAGGGGCTTTGCAAACAAAAAGAGTTAGAAATAGACAGAGCCAAAGAAGAAGTAAAGGAAAAAAAGGAGAAAAAGGAAGAAAAACCTGAGAAAGCTGCAGTTCAAGATAAAGAAAAAATAGAACAAGAAAGAGCTAAAGAGCAAGAACAGCTAAATAAGAAAAAAGCACAAGAGTTAATATTACAAAGTTATAGAACTAATTTAAGAGGAACAATAAATAATGGAATAAAAAGTACATTAGAATTGGATGATATTATAAAAAAAGAGTATGAAGATTTAATAAGACACGAGTCAAAATATTTGGATGTAGCTAGAAGACTAAACTTGGACTTCCATGGCTTATTAGAGGATGAGAATATATATGAGGCAGTTGCAAATGCAAGAAATAGTTGCGATGCCGTTCAAGACGATATGATAGAATCAGATGCTAATAATGCAGATAATCAGCAAGATATATATGGTAAGCGAAAAGATGTAGAAGAAATGCTAGATGGAATAAAAGTTGGAAAAGAAATAGCACTTGATTTACCAAAGATAAGAGAAGTATATGATAAAGAGGCTATGCATGAAATAAAGAAAAGCCTATATATGAGAGTCCATAGAATAATTAGAGAAGAACAAATTAACAAACTTATGAAACAAAAAGAAGAAAAGCAAAATAGCAAAACTACATTCTTTGAAAAAGTATTTGGAAAAAATGAGCTAAAAAAGCAACAAATAATGGCATTAGATTTGCAAATACAAACATTAACAGAAAATCCAATAGCAGAGCAAGAAACATACAGAGTAAGAGATATTTTAGGAGAAGTAAGAGCATTTAATATTATGGAAAAAGACAGTAAATACAGTCAACAAATGGAACGATTAGAAGAAAGTATCCCAAAAATATTTGATGGATTTTCAGAACAAGAAATAAATGAGATAGCAGAAAGAAAAATTGCCGAAAGAAAAAATTTACCAGAAGTATTACCAGAGAAAATAGGATTATTTCAGATTAGAAAAGCAGCAAACATGCTAAAACAACAAAACGAAACAACGAAACAAAATATCCATGCGAACATAAATGGTAGATCAGGATTGAAAGTACAAAGTAATTCAAATTCTGCTGCAATGTTTAAAAATAAAATGCAAATGATAGCAAATGCAGTAAAAAACAAGGAGCAAATTAGGCAAAGTAAAGAACAATTTTTAAGTGATCCAGATAAAACAGAACAAATTTATTGACAAATTTTAAAGTGTCATATAAAATGCAAAATATAAAAACAAAAGAAAGGTAAAAATATGAGATTTTTTGAATGGTTAAAAAAATTATTTACTAGAAAAAATAAATTACTATTAAATGCAGGTAGTGAAGAAAAGCAGCAAGAAATTCAAAACATTAAAGAAGAACCTGCAAAAAAGGAAGAGATAAGTGAAGAAGAAAAAAGAAAGCAGAGGTTAGAAACACCATATTTTTCATATAAATTCACAGTGTTAGATGGAATTACAAACAGACAATTTCAAGGTGTAGATTTATCAACAGGTGAAATATTAAGACTAGAAAACACAGACAAAATAGCAGAAACAGCTGAAGGAATGAGTATTTATGAAGGATATGTAAATCATTTAGAAAACGAAAATGATATTTCAATATTCGATACCAAAGAGCCAAGCGGTTACCCAGTTATATTTGAATCTGCACTAAAACTAGAAGATATTGCTAGTAATAAAGATCCAGAAGAAATTCACGCAGTATTAAACTTATTATCAAAAAATAAAGATGTAAGATTATTAAAAGACCAATTAATATATATTGGTGGAATACGACAAGATGGAAAAGTATATAGACAAGATTGTTCTTCAGAGCAAGCCGCAGAAACAATTACAGAGAAAATGATAAAATATCGTTGGAGTTAATGTCCAAATAGGGACGGTTCTTTTTTGGACATTTTGTCCAATTAGGGACGGTTCTTTTTTGGTCAAAATGTCCAATTGGGGACGCTTCTCTAAAATTAAAAATGCGATGGACAAAATGCCATAAAAAGAACCGCTTTGCTTCGCAAAGTAGCAAGAGGATATGGCGGGGTAGAGAAGAAACTGAGGGAAGATTGTTCTTAGAACATACTATTAATAAATAAAAACTGAATAATGATAAAATTGCTTTGAAATTAGAAAGGGGTTCAAAGCAATTTTTTTTGTGCCACGGATAGTGTATACGGAAGTAAAACAAAGATAAATTGAATATGATATGAGTGGAGGAGCATGGGAGAGAGTAGCAGCATACTATGACAATGGACATAAGAACTTGAATACATATGGAAAGAGCAGTAGCCATGGAGGATCTGAAACACAATATTTTACATTAGATGAAGGAGGAAGAGCAATAATAAATCCGGATTATGAGAAATACTGGGAAGCATACGCAGTAAGCGAAGAAGAGAAGAGCAATAGCATAACAGTAGGAGAAGAAAAATTAACGCAAGACCAGTTATGGAGTTCAAGTAAAAAAGATGCAGAAGCAGAGAAGAAAAGACATGACTTAACAGAAGAAACATGGAACAACTTAGAAAAAGTAAAAGGAATAGGAATGAATGAAGTAGGAGGAAGTTGGAGCTATAGAGGATTAGTAAAAGGAACAATAGACTGGAAAGTAAATACAGGAGATACAGAACATAAATATGGAAAAGCATGGAATAGTGATTATGTGCTAATAGGAAGCGCTAGC
>CANRPR010000017.1 GCA_947632535.1 uncultured Clostridia bacterium
CCTCCTACTTCATTCATTCCTATTCCTTTTACTTTTTCTAAGTTGTTCCATGTTTCTTCTGTTAACTCATGTCTTTTCTTCTCTGCTTCTTCACTTGTTTTACTTGCACTCCATAACTGGTCTTGCGTTAATTTTTCTGATTCTCCATCTACTGTTATGCTATTGCTCTTCTCTTCTGCGCTTACTTCATATGCTTCCCAGTAATCTGCATAAGCTGGATTTATTGTTGCTTTTGTTCCTCCTTCATCTAATGTAAAGTATTGTGTTTCAGGATGGCTAGTGCTCTTTCCATATGTACTTAAACTTGCATTTCCATTGTCATAGTATGCTGCTACTCTCTCCCATGCTCCTCCACTCATATCATATATTCCATATACATTTCCTGTTGTGCTTGCTAACTGCCCTAACGCTGTATTGTACCCATTTGTGTCTGCACTCCAATTTTCGTATCTTCCTTCGTCGTCCGTTGCTTTTGGTCCTGCTCCTGTATGGAAATCATACCAATTATTTGTTCCACTTTTTCCATTTCCATTTATCTGTGGTACACTTCCAAAGGCACTATAGCATAAATATGCTACTGCTCCCCATTCACTATTCTTCATTAAATGTGTATTCACACTTGTCCAGCCATAGTGTGCTGTATCTTTACCCATAGCTATGCTTTGGTATTGGCTCTCTCCTATGGTTATATGTCTCCAGCTTATTACATCTGGCTTTATTCTTACATAACTTGAATCTGTTGCTGCTGTTACACTACTTCCTCCGTCTTTTGCATTTCCTACTGCTTCTCCTGTATTACCTTGTGTTAGTCCACTTGCCTCAAACTTGGCTACCCATATTCCCTTTACTGCTTTATCACCTGTTCCAAAGGCTGGGTGCACTATCTTTGGTGTTGGCTGTCCTGCTTCTATTGTTTCTGTGTAATCTGTGTCATATTGTACTCCATCTGTTCCTACATTACTTGTGCCACTCAAAAAGCTTACGCTTATCTTTGTTCCTGTGGCACTTGGTTTTGCTGTATCTTCTGTTTTGTATCCTTTCTCTATACTATATGCATATCTTGGTATCCATACAAAAAATGTTGTTATATCTTCCATCTTTACTTCTTCATCTACTTTGCCTTCTCCATTTTTATCTGCTGCATAATTTGTAGCATTGCTGTTTTCTACTGTTACTACATTTGCCCATTGCTTATTCGTACTTGTATACTCATACCATTTATTTTCCGCATTATCTTTTGGTGCTACTTTCCATTTTTCTCCATCATAATATACTGGTATCATTCCTGCTGTTAACTCTGGTGCGTTTGCTACATTCTTTGGATTATCGTCTGGTTCTGCTGTTCCTTTTTCTACTAATGTTCCAAATTGATAATCTAAATTATCTAATATGTCTATTTCATTCTGTTCTGCCTGTGCATACTTATCCTTTCCTTCTTTTGCTCTTGCTAATATTCCATTCTCTCCAAAGGTTAAACTTATTGTTACCCCTGCTAATATTAGTAACACTATTATTGTTATTACTAATGCTATTAATGTTATACCCTCTTCTTTTCTTCCTTTCATACATACATCTCCTACCTTTTCTTATGATTTTTAACACTTTCTTCTTGTGTTCTTTTATCATTTTACAGTAAAGATAATCTATTGTCAAGTGGTTGCATAATATTTCCTTTATGCCTTTTTAAATGTGTCGAAACGCTACTCACATGTAGGATTATTGCACTTGATACATCATAATATTATGTAATCTGTGCTTTGCTATCTCCTCACGCACCTTTGCGAAGCAAAGCGGTTCTTTGTATGGCATTTTGTACATCACATTTTCTAATTTCATAGAAGCGTCCCTACTTGGACATTTTGTCCAAAAGAGAACCGTCCCCAAATGGACAAAATGTCCAAAAAAGAACCGTCCCTATTTGGACAAATTATAAAATTTTGCAAAATGTACTTGCTTTTTTATCTTTTTATGCTATATTAATTAGTACATATTGAAAATTTTAGAATATAATATGAAAGAATTTAATTTATTCCAAAAATTGTTCATTTCATTTTATATGAAATAGTGCTATAATTAATATAAAGTGTTGGGAGGTATGCAATATATGAAAATTGAAAAACTTAATGAAGACAAAATAAGAATTACTTTAAATATGGCAGATTTAGAGGCTGAACATATTGATTTTCACACTTTTATGTCTAATCCTATTGAATCCCAAGATATTTTTTTAAATATGTTAGAAAAAGCTGAAAAAGAGGTTGGATTTATAACGGATGACTATCGCCTTATGATTGAGGCTTTAGCTATGAATGACGGCAATTTTATTCTAACGGTTACTAGAATGGAATTTGAGAAAAAAGAAAAAGTTTGTTATAAAAGAAAAAAAGTTAATATTAAACGAAAAAGTAATAATATAAATTCTAATATAGCAATTTATCGATTTGAAACATTTGATGACTTATGTGAGTTCTGTAATTTTATTAATAATAACGTTCTACATAATTTAAATAGTTTTGCAAAAAGTATTTCACTTTATTCTTATAATGAAAATTACTATTTAGTATTTTCAAAGTTTACATTAAATCCTAATTTGTTAAAAACTTTTTGCTCATGTATAACTGAATTTGCACACTTTGTGAGTGATTCAAGTTTGTTTGTTAATAAATTATCTGAGCATGGAAATTTACTAATAAAGGATTCTGCTATTGATACATGCTTAAAACATTTTGCAAAAGGTAATTAATAATTAATTAGGAGTGAGTTTGTAATGTATAATTTAGTTGTTTTTATTTCTGGTAATGGAACTACTTTGCAAAGTATTATTGATGCTATTGATTCTGGGAAGTTAGATGCAAATATCAGTTTAGTTGTCTCTAACAATCCTAACGCTTATGGCTTACAACGAGCTAGAATTGCTAATATTGATACATATGTTATTCAAAGTACTTCTGCTGTTGATACAGATGAAGAACTATTTGAAGTTTTAGAAGATTATGATATTGATTTAATTGTTCTTGCTGGTTATTTAAGAAAAATTGGTCTTCACCTTTTAAATAATTATACTATAATTAATACTCATCCTTCTTTACTTCCTAAGTTTGGCGGTCTTGGTATGTATGGCATGAAAGTACATACAGCTGTTGTGGAAGCAAAAGAAAAGTTTACTGGTCCAACAGTGCATTTCGTTAATGATAAATATGATGATGGTAATATTATAAAACAAACTAAAATAGAAGTTCTTCCTACTGATACTCCTGAAGATGTTAGTAGAAAGGTTCAAGAGGTTGAAAAAGTTCAATTAATTGATGTATTAAATGATTTTGTAAAAGGTGTCCTATGAATTAGAACACCTTTAAAAATTAATTACATCTTAAACCAAATTTAAAACAATGCATTTTAATGTATATATATTTCTCCTATGTCTTTTCTGTAATCTAAAGCCTTATCTACATTATTTTCAATTATTTCATATACTTCCTTTCTTAATTGCTCCAAATCCTTTCCAGTTTTGGTAATTGCAAATAATCTAGAATTGCTAACTGATGTATACTCATTTTTGCTAAGTTGTTTTGCATTTGCAAAATATATTTTAGCACTATTTTTTATTATTTGATCTACATTCATTCTAAATATTACTGGCTCTTTGCTTGTTTGTATTGCATATTGCTTACTTACTACATATACTGTAAATGTATATTCTTTTTTGAATTTACAATTATCTTTTGATAATTTTTCATCTGTAATATTTTTTAGAACTTCAGGGAAAGGAGTTTCTAACGCATTCAGAACATTTATTGCTTCTGGATCACCAAATCTTGCATTGAATTCTATGAACTTAATGCCATCCTTGCATTTGAAAAATCCACCATATAGTACTCCTGTAAATTCTTTACTATCTTTGTTTATATATTGTATAGTTCGTTTTATCAAATCTGAACATTGGTCTACATCTTCTTGCTTTAAAAATGGTAATAATCCATTTGGATAACTCATACAGCCCATACCGCCTGTTCCTGGTCCCTTATCATTTTCGAATCGATATGGATAGTCAAATGTGATTGGGGTAGTAACTATATTTTTTCCATCAGTTAAGCACATAACTGTAAATTCTGAACCTTCTACTTTGTCTTGTATAATAACTTTCCCACTATCATTTAAGCATGATTTTGCATATTCTATTCCTTCTTGCTTTGTTTTAAAATGCACACCTCCTACTTTTACGCCTTTACCTCCTGTTAAACCTTCAGGTTTTACAACAAAGTTTACATCTGCATAATTCTCGAATGCTTTTTCTAATTCTTCTTCACTTTGTACATGATAGTTTTTTATAACCATTTCTGGAGCTAATTTTTCTACTATTTCTAGTGCATATGTTTTACTCCATTCAATTTTTGCACCTTGAGAAGTAGGTCCAAACACTTTTAGTCCTAAACTTTTAGCTAGGTCTATTAAACCTTCTTGTAATAAGTTATCACTGCTCACAACACATACTTGTATTTTGTTTTCTTGTATAAATTTTTTAACTAATTCCTTGTCAAATGGATTTCCTACTATGTATTTACCCTTAGTTTTTTCAACATATTCTACAATAGATGGATTTTCATATGGTAATACTGCATATAGCTCATATCCTTTGCTAATTTGTTCTGCTATTACTGCTTCTCTTCCACCATTTCCTAATAATAAACATTTTTTCATTGCTTACATTCCTTTCTTTTACTACTTTATTTTTCTGCGGATATATAAACTGCAATTAATTTTTCTTATTCTCCTTATATATTATTTGTTTATTTGATTTCTGTCAAGTGTATACTAGTAATAAAAAATAAGCAATGATTTTTATCTATTGCTTATTTTTACTTTTACATATATACATAACATTCTAAAGTTTTTCTACCAAATTGTAATGCTTGATTATGCGTTCCCATATATATATCTAGTTTTCCATTACTTATTGCTCCACCTCTATCTTGTACTATAAACCATCCTCCGTTTGGCTTATTTTTTAGAGCTGGTATATAAATAACTGTTCCTATTGGATATGCATTTCCAGCAGCTACTGTACACCATGTTGTTGCTTTTTTACCTGAAGAAGTTATTCCGTTAGTTTTGCCACAACACTTTGCGCAACTACAATATGCTGATGTGTTGAATTTTCGCACTACTGGTGTTTTTCCTGCTACGGATTTTGCAATACTTGAAGAATTTGTAGTAGTAGTTGGAAGTGAGATGTTTGCCACTCTTGATGTTTGACTTCTACTTGTTACTGAACTTTTATCTACTTGTACAATTTTGTTGATTGGTTCAGTAATAACTACTTCATTTATAATTGTTCTATCTATTTCAATATCATTTTGGTATTTTACTTTTGCGGTAACTTCTTTTACCCCATCTTTTCCTTCTGTAATCACTTTATTAATTGTGTTTTGTGAACCTCCCGAAACATCTTTCGTTATTGTTTCAAATGGAATTGGCACTTGCTCTACAATAATTCTTTCTACTACTGGAGTATAATCACCTAATAATTGCTCCATTGAAACTTTTGCATCTTCTTGTGATAGTTTTATTGCTGTGATTCCTTCTTGTAAAGTTTTAGAGATTACAATCTTTTTTGTTTCGGAAATATCGCTTTCTAAATCTGGAACTACATTTTCTTCTGGTAATACTACAATATGACTTTCTTCTAATATATCTTCTACTTTTGTTTTATTTGTTAAGACATTTAGTTCATAATTATTAGAAAGTATAATTTTTACACTGTTAATATTTGTACCTGAAGCTATTACGCCTACGCCAAGTAAAAACATTAGTGCTAGTGACAATAATATTATTTTTCTTACAGAAATAGATGCCATTTCTGATTTTATCATTGGATTTTATTCCCCCTTCAAACGATATTTTCATTATAACATTAAGTTTTATAACTTGTCAAGTTTTACAATATCTTCCAATATTTGCTGTCTATACTAGTATATTCAAGTTTTTACTTTTATATTCCATTTTTTGGAATATTTTTTTATTACATTTTTATTACAATTATTTCATTTTTTTAAAATAAACGAGCTAATTACATTAACTCGTTTATTTAACCTTCTAGTATAAATAATTTAAAGGATTTTGTGCTACACCATTCACTCTTATTTCTAAGTGTAAATGTGGTCCAGTAGAATTGCCTGTTGAACCAACTGCAGCAATAACTTGTCCTTGGGAAACCTTTTGACCTACTTTTACATATAAGGCACTGCAATGTGCGTAATATGTTTCAACTCCATTTCCATGTGAAATAACAACTATTTGTCCATATCCACCTGAGGTTCCAGATTTTGTAACTGTTCCAGCAGCTGCCGCTTTTATCTTTGTACCCTTTGATGCTCCTATATCTAATCCTGTATGTGATCTTCCCCATCTTTGACCAAATCTTGATGTTATTGTACCTGAAATTGGATTAATTAAAGAAATTCCTAAATTTACTTTTTTATTTGAAGTGTTTACTTTTGCTGATGCAACTTTAACCGTTGATGTTACTACTTTCTTTTCTTCAACTTTTGGCTGTTCTTTATATAAATCTGATACAATTTTCTCTGTTGTAACTATTTCTTTTAGGGTTGCTTCATATTTTTCTACTACTGTTATACTATCTTTATTTGTGCTGTTTTTATCTTTTAATTGTTGTACTACTTGTTCTGCCTCTTCAAAAGTTGCTACATATGCTTTTTCCTCATTACTTTCTGCTACTGCATAATAATGATAGTATGGTGTTCCTGTACTTTTTACTGTTTCATATATTTCTTCATCATTTGTCTGTACATCTTTATTCAATAAACATAGTGTGTATTCTGGCAATTCATCAATTTGTACAAATGCGGTTAACCCTCCATCGCCTTTTTCTATGTATTCATTTATTCTGTTTTGTAATTCTGCTTTATTTTTTGTGTAACCAATAAATTCGCCATTGAATGTTACACTATATGTTGGTTTATATATATATGCTATTGCTCCAATAATGATCGCTGTTGCAATTATTATTAGGGAAATAAACTTTACAGACTTTTTTAGATGTATTAATAATTTCCTCATAATTAATTTAATACACTCCTCTATTTTTATTTATGATAATTTTATCTAAACTTATTTTTTTCTACAATCGTTATTTAGACTTGTTTTTTTGTGTTTATATTGTTTTTTAATCCATTATCTCCCATTTTTGTGGTATTGCTCCCGTTTACTTCTGTTTTTAGTAAAAATTCGTCAAACTTAACTTCTCATTTGTTCTTACGGATTTTATTGTTTTAACATTTTTTTATAAAAATATTGTAAAAGATTATATTATATGCTATTATAAATATATCTTAATAATAAGGAGGATTATTATGGTTTGGATTATTGTAGGAATCATTGTTTTAATAGTTATTTTTATAATATCTATATACAATGGTTTAGTAAGAAGTAGATTGAAAGCTCAAAATGCTTGGAGTCAAATTGATGTTCAACTACAAAGAAGATTTGATTTAATACCAAATTTAGTAGAAACTGTAAAAGGATATATGGCTCATGAAGAGGGGGTTTTAACTAAAGTAACAGAATTAAGAACTTCTTGGGCAAAAGCAAGTACTGTTGCAGAAAAAGCCGAATTGGATAATCAATTAAGTAATTCTTTGAAAACAATTATGGCTGTTTCAGAAAATTATCCTGATTTGAAGGCTAATCAGAACTTTTCTGAGTTACAAGAAGAATTAAGAAATACAGAAAATAAAATATCTTTTTCTAGACAATTCTATAATGACAGTGTTACTATTTATAACACAAAATTAGAAGTTTTCCCTTCTAATATAATAGCTAATATGTTTAATTTCAAGCCTGAAGATTTATTCAAAGCTGAATCTGATGAGGCTAGAAAAAATGTAAAAGTTGATTTTAATAAATAATAAAAGGATATGTCCTTCAATTAATAATTGCAGGACATTTTCCATATTTTTTAAGGTGATAATTATGTTTGAAGATATAAGAAGAAATAAAATAAAAACTGCTGGAATTGTTGGCATATTCATTTTTTTAGTTACTTTAATTGTATATTATATTTGTATAGCATTTGACTTAGGTAGTGTTTCTATTGTAATTGCTATGGTATTTTCATTTACATCTGCCTTCGCAACATATTATAATTGTGACAAAATTGTTCTTGCATCTTGTAGAGCTCGTCCTGCAACACAGGAAGAGGATTTGAAGTTAGTGAATATTTTGGATGCATTAGTTGTAAGTAGTGGACTAACTACCAAACCAAAATTGTATGTTGTTGAAGATGCACAGCCAAATGCTTTTGCTACTGGAAGGAATCCAGAACATGCAATTATTTGTGTTACAACTGGTCTTTTAGAAAAACTTGATTACTACGAACTAGAAGGCGTTGTTGCTCATGAACTAGGACATATAAAGAATTATGATATTATGCTTAGTGCTGTTGTATCTGTTATGGTTGGTTTCATAGTTATAATAACTGATTGGCTTGCTCGTTCTTTTATGTGGCGTGATAGCGATGGTGATGATGATAGTAGCTCTAATGCTATTATTATGATTGTTGGAATCTTGTTGATATCTCTATCTCCAATTTTTGCAAAACTATTACAATTAGCAGTATCTAGAAGGAGAGAATTTTTAGCTGATGCTACTGCTATACAATTTACAAGGAATCCAGAAGGCTTGATTTCTGCTTTGCAAAAAATTTCAAGCGATCCAAATGAATTGCGTACAGCTAGTGCAGCAACTGCTCATATGTACATTGCAGAACCTTTTAGAAAAAATGCTACAAATGGCAGAAAACATGCTAGTTGGTTTTCTACACATCCTAGCATAGAAGATCGTATAGAAGCATTAAGGAATATTAAATAATGTAGATGCATTGTTATATGTAATTTTTGCAATTTCTTCAATTTTCATTTGTTTTACTTCAGCAATTTTTTGTGCTATGTATTGCAAATTGCTAGAATCATTGCGTTGCCCTCTCTTAGGCTCTGGTGATAAATATGGACTGTCCGTTTCAATTAACATTCTATTATTAGGAACTAATTCGATAATTTCTTGTGCATTTTTCGAATTTTTGAAAGTAACAGGTCCACAAAAAGAAATATAAAAACCTAGTTTTAAAGTTTCTTTAACCAGTTCTCTATTTAGAGGGCAACAATGCATCATTCCTTTTTTATTTGGAGCATATTGTCTTAATATGTCTATTGTATCCTGTATAGCTTCTCGTGTATGAATCACTACTGGCAAATTCAATTCATTAGCTAATTCTAGCTGTGCAATAAAATATTCTTTTTGCTCATTTTTATTTTCTTTATTCCAATAATAATCTAACCCTATCTCACCAATAGCTACAACTTTCGAGTTAGCAGCCATTTTTTTTATTTTTTTCATTTTGTTTGATAGTGTGTCCACATTTTCTTCTATATCATTAGGTGATATTCCACATGTTGTATATATTTGTGGATATTTATTAGCTAATTCTATGCCTTCTTGAGAAGAAGTAAGACTATATCCAGCACTTATTATTTTTGTAATATTGCTTTCTTGATAGAGCTTCTGTATCAATACATCTCTATCTATATTAAATTTCTCATCATTATAATGTGCATGTGCATCAAAAAATTCCATATTAATTATAGGAGGCATTTTTTAATACCTCCTCTCCTTTCCTATTTTTAATAACTTTCATAGATAACAACTACATTTGCTACAGCATACTGTTTGCAATGTGATATGCTAATATCTATTGATTTAATTTGATCAAATCTCTTATTAATAAAATGTATATATGGCTTACCCGTCTTATCATTTAATATTTCGGCATCCTTCCAATCCATCGCATATTTGTCTTTTAAAATGTTAGATAGTGCCTTAAAAATGGCCTCTTTTGCAGCAAATCTTGCAGCATAATGCTGATACTTAACATTTTTCTTGCTTTCGCAATATTGAATTTCACAATCTGTATAAATTTTGTTTATAAACTTTTCCTTAAGTCCTTCAATTGACTCTTTAATTCTATCAATTTCTATAATATCTGTTCCACAACTAATATTCAATTTTTACCTCCTGTCATCCCTATTTGGACATTTTCATTAATACTACAAAATTTAATATATTTAGTATTAGTGAAATTATTAATACTAGTAGGATGAATTTGTTTATTGTGTTTTCTTTTTCAAGGTTTAGTTCTTTGTATGCTATGTCGTATTTGTTTTTTATGCTGTTATATAGTTTGTCTAGTTGTAATACGTCTTTGTATTCTTGATACATTTGGCTGCCTTCGTCTTCGTCTGTTATTTCTTGTATCCATAGTTGTTTTGTGAATTTTACAAATTTCTGCCTTGTTTTGTTGTTTTTTATTTTTAAAATAGATTTGAATTCGCTTTCTATTTTTTTTAAGTATAGTTTTTCGTATAGTGCTAAGATGTATGTGTAAAGGTATTGATTTTCATAGTTGTATGGTAATTTTGTGTAGTTGTATGTGTCTATTCCTGTGGTTAGGAGTGTTGTACCTAATTTTGAATATGCAATTTTTATATATTTTGAGTCTGCAATTGTTTTTATTTTGTTGTTCTCAAAATTAGATTTGTTGCTGTCTGGTAGTATGTTGGCATATTTTAAAAATTCGTGTTCTATTGTGCTGAAGTCTTTTTCTTCATTCCAATATCTTGAATCTATACATGCATATGAATATGTATAGAATCGGTTTGTATCTATATTTATTTGCCTGTTTTCTATTTTTGTACCAGTTATTTCTTTTATAAGTTCATTTATCTTTTTTATATCACTAAAGGTACTAGCTTGTATTTTTATGTTTTCATATTGTTTTAGGTTGTTTACATCTGAATTTATGTCCCTAAATTTATAATTAAAGTTTAGTAAATTGGAAAAGTCTTCTGAATCTTCTATATTAGTTTTTATGCATAGAAAGCATATTCCTGTATTAAAACATATTATTGATATTTTACTAATTTTGAAGAATATACCATCTTCTTCTCCAGTTTTTCCTTGTAAACCTTGATTTATTTCATAATTAAATATTGTGCATCCTTGTTTTGCAAGTATAGTTGCTTGTAGTTTGTCGTCAAACTCTTCGAATTTTCTTATTTTCTCTTTGTTATATTCAAAGTTTTGAAACATGAATTTCTTTATTACTGGCAAGAAGTATGTATATATTTCCATGTCCTTTTCTTTTTGCATGAATTGTATTTTGCATTTTCTATTTCTAATTAGTTTTAATAAGTATTTTTCATATCGGCTTTCTTTTATAATGTACGGATGTATAAAATAAGTATATTGATATTTTGTCTTTAGTTCCATATTATTCACTTTCCTCTCACATTTTTATATTTGTTAATTCTCCATATCTGTGTAATAGTTTAAATTTATATCCATTCCGTAATGCCATTTTCCTATAAAATCAATAATTATGTTAGAAGCTAATTCATATTTTGGCTCTACAACTTGATTTCCTTCTTTATCTAGTGCACCCCATTTTCCATCTTTTTTTACTGCTATAAATCCATACTGATTTTGTTCAGTTGCATCGTCATATTGATAAGGTACTATTATCTGGTTATTTTTATCTACAAAACCATACTTTCCATCTTGCTTACTTAAGAATAATGTGTTTTGATTTAAAAAGTCTTGTGCTGATTTTTCTTCAAGTTTAAAGTTATAATATTTGTATTGATCACCTATTCTCATTCTAAGGTATTCTTTATCCTTATTAATTTCTGATAGTATTCCAACTAGCTTTTCTTCTAAGTTACTGTTTAGTATTTTTGTTTCCGCACTGTCTGATATATCTAGGCAATAGAAACTTGCTTCTTTTTGGTATGTAATGTTTGAATATTCTATTGGTATTACTACTTCTTTATTTGTATTGATTATTCCATATTTATCTGATTTTTTTGCTATGTAGTATTCTTCTGTTGCTGTTTTTAATTCTTGATATTCTGCTGGTATTACTTCTGTTCCATCTAATTTCATAACTCCCATTTGATTATTCTTTACAAATATTATTTGATTTGTAGTAATTTCCTTAACATCGTCAAATTTATTTTCTAATATTGTTGTTTGTTCGTTATTTACTAACTTTAATGTACCATTTTCTTTTACTACATACATGTCATTTCCTGTTACTTGTTTTACTTCGTCGTATTTTTCTTCTAATGCTACTTTTTTGTCCAAAGTGATAATTCCTTGTTTTTTATCTTGATTAGTAACTATATATCCTAGTTTATAGTTTTCTTCTGATAGTGGCTTTATTTCTTGATACTTTGGTTCAATTATAATATTTCCTTCATTGTTGCATAATCCAAGTAGGTTATCTTTTTTTATTATTATACTATTTTCTACTCCTTTTATTGAGAAGATTTCGTCATATTCTGGAGCTAATATTTCTTTACCTTTAAAATTAATTAAACCGTATTTACCATTTTTTTGTACTTTTAGTATTCCTTTTTCATACCATATATTATTGTTTTTATCATAATTTTCTACTGCTTGAACTTGGTCATATCCGGTAAATTGCTCTTTAGAATTAGAATTTATTACTTTTGTTTTAAATGTATTATCTTCATAATTTACATCATAAGTGCAAATAAAAATATCTTCTTTGTTATCTGGGATTACGATAGCTTCCTGATATGTTGGTTCTATTACTATTTCGCCTTTTCCATTTATTACTCCCCATTTTTCATTTGTATATACTGGATAATAAGTTGTTGCTGCTATTTTTTCTTGTTTACCTGAATTTTTTAGTAATGTTTTTATTGCAATTATAAACATGATTATAACTATTATTGCTAAAATAACTGCTACAACTTTTTTTATATTTAGCTTTGGTTCTTCATTATATCTTCTTGCTCTACTCATATTTAACCTCCAAATTATATGCTATAAATTTATATATATTATATATTTATTTTATTTAAATTTCAATATTTATTCAAAATATTGACAAATTCGATTTTAAGTTATATATTGTAAAAAAATATTATAAGGAGGAAAAATAATGTTAAAAAAGAGCAAATTATTAGTTTCATGCATTATTGCAATGTTATTATTTACTACTTTATGTTTTGCAACAGATGTAAATGATAATACAGAAAATTCAATTACTACTATGTCAGCCGATGGAGAAACTTCTGTAGAAACACCTATTGAACCACGCAGTGAGGAAGACGCTATTTCAAATGAAGGTGAGGATTCTAACGAGAATTCTGAAGAAGCTACTGATGGTGAGGATTCTACTGAAGGTGAAGACTCTGTAAGTGCTGACGATATTTATAATGATAATTTAACCATGATTGCTACAGATGTAAAAATGGATAAATTAGTAGATGGTAATGTATATTTAGTAGGAAGTAATGTTGAAATAACAGGACAGGTAAATGGAAATTTATTTGTTTTTGGAAATAATGTTACTTTCTCTGATAGTTCATATATTGTTAATTCTGTATATGTTTTCGCAAATACTGTAAAATACGAAGGAATCTGTTCTGATTTACATGTTTTTGCAAACAAATTAGACATTCCATATTCTGAACAAACATGTTTTGTTTTTAGAGATTTAAGTGTTTATGCTACATCTTTCAACTTTGCTGGTGGTGTAGGTAGAAACGCTCATGTTGTTTCACCTGACTTTACTTTCTCAACAGCTGAAAATGAAGCAGGTATTGTATATGGAAATTTGAATTACTCATCTTCTAATGAACTTGAATTATCTGAAGAATTTGTAGAAGGCGAAGTTCAATATTCAAAATTAAATGCAGAAACTAACACTATGTCAACAAAAGATATTATTATTAGCAAATTATTAAGTTTAGGAACAGCAATTTTATATGTGGTTGTGATATACTTACTTGCATTAGTTGTCGCTCCCGGATTTGCAAAGAAATCTGATGCTAAATTAAAATCAATTTTACCTGCTTTTGGAATTGGTTTATTATCTGTAATAGTTGTATTGATATTATTCATAGCTTTACTTTATACTGTTATGGGTGCTGGATTGGCATTTATGTTTGTTGGCATTTACATCTTCGCAATTGCCATAGCTTCTAGTATTTTATCAATTCATATTGCAAATTCATTGAAGGAAAAGATTAAAGCAACTTCTAAAGTAAAATTTGTTTTATTACTATTAGCTATAACTATAATTTTATGGTTATTAAAACAAATTCCTTATGTTGGTGCAATTGTTTCATTCATTATTCTTATGAGTGGTAGTGGTCTATTCTTTATGAATTTAGTAAAATTACCAACAAAAGAAAAAGTAGAAACAAAATCAGAAAATTAATAATTTGGCGGGTGGTCAATGACCACCCGCTTTTTTAAGCTTTTTGTTGAGTCCTCAAATCACATCTTTCTTCAATCTCTTCCATGATTTCTAATGCTTTCTCATATGTTGGGCATTCATAATATATGGAACCAAGAACATCGTAAATTTTGATTACATTGTCCATATACAATTTTTCTTTTATCATATCGCGCATAACCCTGGTAATAATCCGGCTATCTACATTATTCATGCTTTTAAACAATATGACATTGTTTCCTTCTTCGTCTGTTCCTTTTAGGATATTACCTTGCTGAATAATATAGTTGTGATATTTTGAAATGTACTTGCTTATCATATGTTCTTTTATTTTTGGTTCACCTTGACAGTCAAAATATAAAGTGCTAATTGAGCCATTCTCTACTGAATATGTAACATATTCATTGCCTTTATCATATATATGGTAATATTGCCCATTTATAATAACTCCAATAAAATAATTGTTACGCTCCCGCTCTTCTATGGAATCTGATATTTTCCGTATTTCAAACCGGTATCCCTGTTCTTCTCCAAGATTTATTAGCATTGTATAATACAGGCTACCACAGCTTATGAAACATCTAGAGCTATTAATATGTTGTCTATACTTTTTAAAGGTTACTTTATCAACATATGCCCTATTTATGTTCTCATTTTGCCGATCTATGCTTATTAATTCTGATGTTTCAGAATTATATAATACTTCACATTCGGCTAAAGAGTACATCCTAAGGCAATGTTTCCTTATATAGTCTGCCTCATTATCTGTTGAAATATCTTGTATTCCAACCGTATCAACAAGTTCTCGTCTTTTTCTAATTTCATAGATTTTTTCTCTTATGAAAATTAAGAACCAGCCAATTAAACAACATACAACAAATGCACCTACAAGTAATTCTAGCATCTCAAGAAATGCATTCATTGCATCTCTAATACCTGTTGCTAGTCCCGTTAGTAACAACATTTCTTTCATTTTAATATGTCCTCCATCTCATTTTGCATTATTTTGATAAAACTGAAAAAAAATAATTTTCCTACCCTCCTTACTATAAAATTTTTTATAGTTTTTATAAAACAAAAACCGTTGTTATAGTATATTACTTTTATATTACTTTGTCAATTATTTTAATTTTCTTATTATTTCTGCATAATTTTCTGAAGAAAGAATTGAATTACCTGCTACTAAAATATTCGCTCCTGCTTCTTTAACTATCTGTGCTGTTTGTTCATTTATTCCTCCATCTACTTGTATATCCACTTCTAATTCGTTTTTGTTTATATAATCATATGCATTTTGTACCTTTTGTATGGTTTCTGGAATTAATTTTTGTCCACCTTTTCCCGGTTCTACAGTCATTACAAGTAATATGTGTATATTGGGTAGTAGGTCGTAAATTTCTTCCGGTTTTGTTTTTGGACTTATTGCTAAACCTACTCGTATGTTGTTTCTTTTAATTTCGTTAATTAGTTCTAAGATTTCTTCTTTATTTTTTACTGCTTCATAATGAAATGTAATTATATTGGGTTCTAAAGGTATATATTCTTCTATATATTTTTGCACATCTTTTACCATTAAATGTACATCTAATGGTGTATTTGATATTTGTTTTATTGTTTCTGCATATTCTAACATTATTTCTTTAGTATTATTTTCTACAAATTCACCATCCATTACATCTATATGGAAGTAGTTTGTATGTGCCGCTTCTAGATTATAGAATTTTTTTATTGCTCCCTCTTTTTGTACAGATAGTATTGATGTTGATATTTCTACCATTTTCTTTCCTCCATTTCTTTAATTTGTTTGTATATTTGAACATAATTATTGTATCTACACTCATTTATTTTTCCGGTCTCTAATGCATTTTTTATACCACAGTCTTCTTCTTTTATATGTGTGCATCCTACAAATTTGCAATCTTTTTCGTATTGTTTAAATTCTATGAAATGTTTGTATAATTCTTCTTTTGGTATTTCACTAATCTCGAATGTAGAAAATCCAGGTGTATCTGCTACATATGTATTTTCATTGATTTTATATAATGCAACATTTGTGGTTGTGTTTTTTCCTTTTTTGTTTTTACTACTTATTTCACCTTGTTTTGTTATTTCTTTTTCAAAAATTGCGTTAAGTAATGTAGATTTTCCAACTCCAGAGTTTCCAGCAAATGCACTTATATTGCCTTGCAATGCCTGTTTTACTTGATTTATTCCTTCTAAATTTTTTGCATTTGTTAATATAACTGTGTATCCTATTTTTTCATAAATTTCTTTAATTTGTTCTACTTCTGCTAAGTCTATTTTATTTAAAATTATTGTGGCTTTGATTTTGTAGAAGTCTGCTAATGCAAGTTGCTTATCTAGCATTAATAGATCTGGCTTAGGATCTTTGGCAGATAAAACAAATAGTAATTGTGTAAGATTTGCTATTTTGGGCCTTTTGCTGTAATTTGTTCTTGGATAAATTTTGTTAATGGCTCCTTCGTTTTTTTGCTCATCTATTATTTCTATTTCAACTTTATCTCCAACTACTGGTATTATTTCTTCTTGTTTTAGTTTGCCTCTAGCATTGCATTTTATTAATGCTTTTTTGGTTTCTACTATATATTGGTTTGATATATTGTTTATAATTATTCCTTGCACTAAGCTTCTCATCCCTTTCTATAAGTGTATTATACATATTTCCAGTAATAATAACAAGTATTTGTGGGAATAAAAATAGAGAATATTTTTTATAAATATCCTCTACTTTTTGCTATTCATTAAATTTTATTATTCAAACATTAATTTCGTTTCTGCATTTAGATTTAGAGTTTTTTGTCTTCCTCCTAATACTCCATCAATGTATACTTTTACAGTAATTATTCCATATCCTGTTACTGGTACTTGTAGGTTTTCTTTATTTTTTGATACATCGTCTTCATATGCAATATCATTATCGTCTACTGTAACTTTTACTCTAACCTCTTTGCTTTCTTTACTTGTGGTTGTTGTTACATTGTTAACTTCATTAGTTTGCGTTTCTTTGTATCCACCTGTTATAGATTTTAGGTTTATAACTACTGTTCCTGTTTTTAGTTGTTGTATTTTATTAACTGTTATTGTTATTTCAGTTCCTTCGTCAACAGTTGTTCCTGCTTCAATGTCTTGTTTTAATACTGTTCCATCATCTTTTGTTTTATCTTCCTGATATATAACTTGCTTTATTTTTAGTCCTGAATCTTCAATTGTTTTTCTTGCATCTGCTTCTGATTTTGTTATTACATATGGTACACTAACTTGTTTTATTCCTGTTCCTGTACTTACATGGATTTTTACTAGTTCTCCTGCATTTACTTCTTTTTTCTCTTCTATTTCTTGGCTTACAACATATCCTTCTTCTACTGTTTTACTTGTTTCTTCTATTACTTCTGCTATTAGATTTGCTGATTCTAATGCTGCAATTGCTTCATTTTTTTGCATTCCTACTACTTTTGGTACAATTGTTAGTTCTTGACCTTTACTTAATACTATTTCTACTACCGTTTTTTCTTTGACTGTTCCTGTTTCTTTAAACTCAGGATTTTGTCTTATTACATATCCTTCTGGAGTTTCTGGACTGTATTGTGGTTCCGCTTCTTTATATATTAATCCATTTTCTTCTATTTTCTTTTTCGCTTCTACGGCTGATAGTCCAACTACATTTGGTATTGGTATATCTTTTTTAGTGCTTAGCTCTAATACTCCCACAGTTATTCCTATTGTCAACATGAATAGAATTACTGCTCCCATGAAGGCTGTTAGTATTTTGTGCTTTTTAAACCATTTGAATTTTCCTGTATCTTCTTTTCTTCTATTGTGTTGAGGTTCTTCTTCTTTAATTTCAACATCATTCATTGTTGGAATTTTTTGTGTAGGTGAATTTCCTTCATCTTGCATTACTACAAAATCACCATTTGGATTTTTTAATGCCATATTTAAATCTCTTAACATTTCAGTAGCAGATTGATAACGCAAGTTTACATCTTTTCTCATTGCCTTCATTACAATTTTATTAACTGCTTCTGGAATAGCTGGATTTAGTTTTATAGGTTCTACTGGTGCTTCTTGCATATGCATTAATGCTATTGAAACAGGAGTATCTGCATCAAAAGGTACTTTTCCTGTTAACATTTCATATAATACTACTCCTAATGAGTATAAGTCTGATTTTGCATCTGTGTAACCACCTCTTGCGTGTTCTGGCGAAAAGTAGTGTACTGAGCCTATTGTTGTCCCAAATGCTGTAATTGTTGAGTTTGAAACTGCTTTTGCAATTCCAAAGTCTGTTACCTTTGCAACTCCATCTTCTGTAATTATTATATTATGTGGTTTTATGTCTCTATGTACTATATTGTTTTTATGAGCTGTTTCTAGTGCAGATGCAATTTGTATTGCAACTTTTACACTCCATTTCCATGATAGTGCTCCATCTTCTGTTATAACTTGCTTTAAGGTTTTTCCTTGTATTAGTTCCATTACTATGTAGTATAAATTACCTTCATTTCCTACATCATAAACTGAAACTATATTTGGATGTGTAAGACTTGCAGCTGCTTGTGCTTCTGTATTAAATCTTTTTATAAATTCTTCATCTGTAGTAAATTCCTCTCTTAATACCTTTACAGCTACATAGCGATTTAATACATGACATTTTGCTTTATATACTGTTGCCATTCCGCCATTTCCAATTCTTTCTATTATCTCATATCTGTTTCCTAAAAGTCTTCCCTCTAAATTCATTCTAACATCTCTCCTTAGATTTTTAATTGTTGTGTAAAATAATTACTGTTATATTATCGTATCCACCTAATTCATTCGCAATTTGAATTAGATTTTTCGTTGCATTCTTTATGTCGAGTTTTATACATTCATATATTTCTTCATCTTGTATCATATTAGTTAGCCCATCTGATGAAATTATAATAATATCATCTTTTAAGAAACCTTTTACCAGTACATCTGGTTCAACATATGAAGTACATCCTAAAGCTTTTATTAACATATTTTTTTTAGGATGATAATATGCTTCTTCTTTAGTTATTGTTCCATCCTTAACTAGTTTTTCAACATAGCTATGATCTTGTGTTAATTTTCGCATAAATTCTTTTCTAATTCTATATACTCTGCTATCTCCAACATGACCAATATATATCTTATTATTATATATTAAGCAAACTTCTAAAGTAGTACCCATTCCTTCTAAATCTTTATTTTCTTTTGATTTTTCATAAACTACCATGTTTGCATATTCTATTGCACTTTTTATTAGTTTAAGTATGCTTTCTTTATCATGCTCTATTGAATCAAAATTTGATTCTAGATATCCTTTTGCTGCAGTTGTTGCCAATTTGCTAGCAATTTCTCCACCCTTGTAGCCTCCCATTCCATCTGCTAAAATGTATAGTTTTAATGGGGATGTTTCGTCTGCCACATAGTAATAATCTTGATTCATATCTCTTGCTTTACCAATGTCTGTATTAGCATAAACGTGCATTTAATCACCTCTCTATAGATTCTTTCTTCTTAGTTGTCCACATGCTGCATCAATATCTGAACCTAACTCTCTTCTAATTGTTGCTATTATTCCATTATCATTTAGATAGTCTCTAAATTTTATAATATTTTCATTCGTACTTTTTATATAAACACCATTTTCAATTTTGTTAATTGGTATTAAATTTACATGACATAGCATACCTTTTAGTAATTTTACTAACCTTTTTGCATCTTCTAAATTATCATTATTATCCTTTGCTAAAGCATATTCAAAAGATATTCTTCTATTCGTTTTTTCTATATAATCTTTACACGCTTTTATTAGTTCTTCTAACGGATATACTGTGTTTACTGGCATCATTGCACTTCTTTTTTCGTTTGTAGTTGCATGTAATGATATAGATAGTGTGCATTGTAAGTCCTCATTTGCTAAATCGTATATTTTAGGTACTATTCCACTTGTTGATATGCTTATGTGCCTTGCTCCTATGTTTAATCCCTTTTGGTTGTTTAATATTCTTATTGCTGTTATTACATTTTCGTAATTATCTAATGGTTCACCTATTCCCATAAATACTACATTTGATATTTTTACATTTTCATCTCTTTGTACTGCTAGAATTTGTTCTACTATTTCTCCAGAAGTAAGGTTCCTTACAAATTTTATTCCTGTAGATGCACAAAATTTGCAACCCATTTTGCATCCTACTTGTGTTGAAACACATATCGATTTTCCATATTTGTACTCCATTAGCACTGTTTCAATTGCATTTCCATCTAATATATCGAATAAATATTTTTTTGTGCCGTCTGCTGATTCTTGTTTTTTTATGATTTTGTATGTGCACATTGTAAAGTTTTCTTCTAGTTTTTGCCTTAATTCTAATGATAGATTAGTCATCTCACTAAAGCTTGTAATATTAGTAGTGTAAAGCCATTTAAATACTTGTTCTGCTCTATATGGTTTTTCATTCATACTAATAAACTCTTGTTTTAGTTGCTCTAGATTATAGTCTTTTATATTTTTCATATTTCTTCTTTCTATAATTGTAATTTTATATATCTTATATCATAAAGTGTATAATTTTTCAAGTATTTTTGAAATATTACATATGTTCCTTAAACATTCCTTAAATATTGTAACTTTTTTGTGATTTTGTTTGACTATAAGCACTTTTTGAGTTATGATATATAATATTATAAAAATGTAAAAAAGGAGATTTTATATATATGTTATGTTCAATATGTAAGAAGAATGTTGCAATTATATTTACAAATAAGCAAGATGAAAAAGGAAATTCTTCTTTAGAGGGTTATTGCTATAACTGTGCTAAAGAAAAGGGAATTAATCCTCTACAGGTTTTGTCTGAACAATCTCGATTGCTTGATACTGATAACATAAATTTAGAAGATATGACAAGCCAATTTGAATCTATTTTTAAAGATTTAACTGAAAATTTAGGTAATGATAATTCTGCTGACGGACCTACTCCGAATGCAATTCCTATTGGAGCAATTTTTAGTAATATTTTAGATAATAATTCTAATCCAAAATCGGATTCTGAGAATTCACAGAAATCTAATAATTCTAATAGGAAAATTAAAGTAGAAAAAAAGCCTAAACAAAAGGCAACTAAGTATTTAGATACCTATGGAACGAATTTAACTTCTAAGGCAAAAAATAATCAATTGGATGTTGTAATTGGTAGGGATAAAGAAATTGAAAGAATTACTCAGATTTTAAATAGGCGTTCTAAAAATAATCCTTGTTTAATTGGTGAACCTGGTGTTGGTAAAACTGCTATTGCTCAAGGATTAGCAATAAAAATTGCAAATCAAAAGGTGCCTCCAAAATTATTAAATAAGGAAGTATATTTGTTAGATATGACTGCTGTAATTGCTGGTACACAATTTAGAGGTCAATTCGAGGCTCGTATGAAAGCTATTATTGATGAATGTAAGTCTTTGGGTAATATTATTTTGGTTATTGATGAAATTCATAATATAATGGGAGCTGGTGATTCTGAAAACGCAATGAATGCAGCTAATATTTTAAAGCCATCTCTTGCAAATGGGGAGATTCAATTAATTGGTACTACTACTTTGAGGGAATATAGGAAGTACATTGAAAAAGATGCCGCTTTGGAAAGAAGGTTTCAACCTGTTTTAGTTGAAGAACCATCTATTGAAGATAGTATAGGTATTTTAGAGGGTATTAAAAAATATTATGAGGATTTTCATAAAGTAAAAATTTCAAATGATGTTATTAGGCAAACTGTTATAATGTCTGAAAAATACATTCATGACAGATTTTTACCTGATAAGGCAATTGATGTTCTTGATGAAGCTTGTTCAAAGATTAATTTAAATAATAAGGATTTATATAAATTAGAAATTTTAAGGAATGAATTAAAAATTGTCCAAGAGCAAAAAGAAGAAGCTGCCGATGCCGATTCTACTGAAGATTATCAAAAGGCAGCAGATTTAAAGACTAAAGAATGTCAACTTCAAGATCAAATTAATTTGCTTGTAAGTAAATTAAAACCAAAACAACTTACTTCTCAAGATATTGCCTTAGTAATTGAGCATTGGACAAAAATACCTGTGCAGAAAATTACAGAAGCTGAAACACAAAAGTTGTTAAATTTAGAGAAGAACTTACATAAGAGAATTGTAGGTCAATCTGAAGCTGTAGATGCTGTTTCTAAGGCTATTAGAAGAAATCGTGCTGGATTAAAAAGCACTAAAAGACCACCTTCTTTTATATTTGTTGGTCCAACAGGTGTAGGAAAAACTGAACTTGCAAAATCTCTTGCTTTTGAAATGTTTGGTAAGGAGGATTCAATTATTAGAATTGATATGTCTGAATATATGGAAAGTCATTCTACTTCAAAATTAATTGGTGCACCTCCTGGATATGTAGGCTATGACGATGCAGGACAATTGACAGAAAAGGTAAAAAGAAATCCTTATTCTATAATTTTATTAGACGAAATTGAAAAGGCTCATCCTGATGTGTTTAACATACTTCTACAAATTTTAGACGATGGTAGATTAACAGATAGTCAAGGCAATACTATAAGTTTTGAAAATACTATTATTATCATGACATCTAATGCTGGTTCTAATTTAAATAATAACTCTATTGGTTTTGGTCATGGCAATACTAGTATAAATAAAGGAAAAATTTTAGATAGTTTGAAAGAGGTATTTAGACCTGAATTTTTAAACCGTATAGATGAAATTGTCGTTTTTGATAGCTTAAATAAGGATCAGTTATTAGAAATAGTAGATTTAATGTTAGCAGATACTCAAAAAGCATTATCTGATAAGAATATTATTTTAAATGTTTCTACTGATGCTAAAGAATTTTTACTAAAGAATGGAACTGACTATAAGTATGGTGCTCGTCCTTTACGACGTGCTATACAAAGATATTTAGAAGATGAACTTTCTGAAATGATTTTGCGTGGCACTTTAAATAATGGTGATACTGTATTTGTAAATTGTTCTGAAGATAGATTGAACTTTAAAATGGAGGAATAATGATGTTTAAACATATACCTAATATATTAACAATCATTAGATTTTTCTTGGTACCAATTATTCTGTTTTTATTGTTTACGGATAATTATATACTAGCTTTTGCTTTTTTAACCTTATCTGGTATAACAGATATTTTGGATGGATTTATTGCAAGAAAATTTAATCTTATTACCAATTTTGGAAAGTTAATGGATCCTTTAGCTGATAAAGTTACTCAAATTTCAATATTATCAGTTTTAGCAATTCAAGACATTATACCTATGTGGATTTTGGTAATTGTTATACTAAAAGAGTTTTTAATGATTTCTGGTGCTTCATTTTTATATGGAAAAGAATTGGTGGTATCTAGCAAATGGTATGGAAAATTATCTACAGTAATATTTTATATTGCAATTGTATGTTCATTATTCATTCGTCAGTTTAATTTGAATTTGCTAAAACATCCAGAATATAGCATGTCTAGTTTGCCTAATTTTGACCAATATATATATTATTTAGCATTAATTGCTACTATATTTTCTTTATTAATGTATTTTCATACATTTTATCAAAAAGGATATTTAAAAAAGGAAAATTTGAAGATAGCAGATAAAAATTAAAAATAAATTTTTTGTTTAAACTATGATAAAGTGATTTTACCTATATTGTAAAATCACTTTTTGTTATTCATAATCTTCTAATTTACTGTTTAATTCCTGTAATCCATATACAAAAATCCCTTCATTTATTTCCATTTTGTCATTTTCAGTTAGATATTCGACTGCTATACCAGTTAATTCTTTTAAACTTTCATTCCCGTCCTGATTAACCCAATATACTGCTATATATCCATCCTTTTTTCTTAATACATAGTGTTGATCACAATTTCCTTCTTCTTCTGATTTTAATATTACTTGTTCTGTATTGAACTTTTTTACTACATAGTCCGAATATAGTTCTTGTATTTGTTTTTCTGTCATGTTTACTATTTCACTTGGTATTTCAACATAATCGACTGTTGTATGTCCGCATCCTTTATAATGCCTTTCTATAATAAATTCTGTATTAGGAGTAATTTTTTCTTCTTGAGAATTCACTTGCTGTAACATTATATTCCTTCCTTCTTCTGATACTTGTTCCTCCGAAATTTCAGATACTGCTGAGTTATATATAAGTATTCCCATAAATATAGAAATAAGTAATAAAAAAACAACTGCGATAAACATTAAAATAGTTTTTTTCATCATATCTCTCCTTCCGCTTAATTATATTATTGACATTTTTTTTGCGTTTATACATTCTGCTTTGATATGAAACTATTTTATATGTTTCTTTATACTTATTTTTCCGCTTCTATTCACAGTTATGCTAATTTCGCCACTTTCATCAGTTCTATATATTTTACTTCCGTATACTACTTATATTTTCAATTGTGCATCCGTTTGGATGCCCAAATTTATTATTTTTCCCTACACCTATCAATGCAATTTTCGGACTTACTAATTGTAAAAATTCCTTTATAGTCGATGTTTTCGATCCATGGTGAGCTACTTTTAATACATCTGATTTTAGTACATCCTTATCATTATAATTTGATATTAAAATTTTCTCTGCCGCTTCTTCTATATCTCCTGTAAAAAGCATTGTAAATGTACTATAATTTAGTTTGCATACTAATGAATTATTGTTAATAGAATTATCTGATATTTTTTGTTTATCACTAGGCCACAATATATCAAAATATAAGTTTTTTTCTATTTTAATTTTCATACCTTGGAATGCTATTACTAATTTTATATTTTTTTGTTTTATAATTTCTGAAAATTCCTCATAGTTCTCCGAGTTTTCAAATTGTTTTCCAATAATCACATTTTCAATTTTTATATTTTGTAGTAAATACAATATTCCTCCTACATGGTCTGTATCGAAATGTGATATTAAAACATAGTCTAAACTAGTTATTCCTTTATCTAATAAATATGGTAATAGTACAGATTTTCCAATGTTAAAGTCTTCACTTGTATTTCCACCTCCATCTATCAGAAGCTTTTTATTACCTGGAGTTATAATAAGAGTGCTGTCGCCTTGACCAACATCTATAAAATGAATGTGTAATTTCGAATCAAATGGGTGATAAAAGGATAACATAGATATAATCAGAATCCACACTATTAATTTATATTTATACTTTCGCAAAATGTTATGTTTTAAAAGATAATACATAAATAATAGGAGTATGTAATACATTATTACCGGAATTAAATTCGTAGTTGGTAGTAATATATGTGATATTGATAAATTGCTCACCATATCTGCTATTAATAACAAACTTTTTAAAATAAGCTTCAATATATATGATATTATTTGTGAAATAGGCTCTGAAACTAAGTTTAAAAAGATCATTAAAAATCCTAGTATTATAATAGGTCCAATTAATATACTGGCTAGTATATTAGATATCAAAAATGTGAATGATATATTATTAAAATTATATATTATAACTGGTAAAATTGATATTTGTGCACTTATTGATACTAAACTAATTTCGATTGTTTTTTTATATATTTTTTCAAGTATTGTAAGTTTTTTAGCTAAATATAGTTCTTTATTTTTCTCATAAAATTTTGTTATAAAAATCTTGTAAAAAGTTAAAATCCCACATGTTCCTAAAAAAGAAAGTTGTACACTTATGCTAAATAATGCGAATGGATTATCTAATAGAATTATCCATAATACTATACTCATGCTAGTAGGTAAATCATTTCTTCTATGTAATAGACTCGCTAGTATTGTTAGTATTGACATATATGCTGCTCTTATTACTGTAGGACTATAACCTGTTACAGCACAGAATATTAATAACATAAAAATAAGTATAATTTTAGATGTGTTTTTTGGTACTTTTATACTACATAGTAGTAATATAATTCCTGTTATTATATACGACACATGCATACCGGAAATAGCAAGAATATGTGATAAACTGCTATTGCTAAACTTATCTTTTACTTCATTTTCCATATTATCATCCTTACCTAATAATATGCCTAAAAGTAAGTCTTGCTGGTCTTTATTATTTATAAATTTCTTTATGGTATTTTTAGAATAGTTTAATATTATATTTGACAGTGTAGAAAATAATTTTTGATTATTAGATTTTAAAATATTAATTGAATTGCTTGTAACAGTTCCGTACAGTTTTTGTGTTTTTAAGTAAAATGTATAGTCAAAACCATGTTCATTTCTTTGTACCTCTGGTTTTTTATATTCCCCATTGAATTGTATTTTGTTTCCTACTTGTAATTTATTTTTTGTTTTTAATAATAAATAATGCTTTTTTACTTTTTTATTGTTTATTTTTTCTACTTGTATTTTATACTGATTATAATATTGTTCTTCTTTTTGTTCTTCAATAATTGTAGCTACAAATGCAGCATTTTTAACATTTTCATATTTCTTTTCATATTCGTTATTGATTTGTTTTACTAGTATGTACGAAAATAGTGCTGATATTGATGTTGTTATTAGTATTGCTTTAGTAGCTTTGGATAACATTACTACTTTCAAGTATTTCCATACTTTTTTCTTGCTATTTCTTGTGCATTTTTTTAATATAATATATATTATTAATAAAATCAGATATAAAAAAGCTATACTTATTTTAAAGTATAGCCCCCATATTATTCCTATTATATAACCTATAAGTGCAATTAAAATTGGTCTTTTCAAATTTTTCTCCTTTTTATTTAATTGCCCCCATTTATTTAGAAAATTCTTCTTGCTGTTACATATCTTTTTTGATAATAACTACTGTTTAATTCAGATATTTTTACACCTGTTTTTTCTGAAGATGCATGTATAAATTGATTATTTCCTATATATATTCCTACATGCCCAATTCCTTTACCAGTACTATGGTTTGTAAAAAATAATAAATCTCCCATTTGTAAATTTGATTTTTCTACATATGTACCATTACTAGATTGTGCTGAAGATGACCTTGATAGACTATATCCAAAATGCTTATATACATATTGTGTAAAGCCTGAACAGTCAAACCCACTAGGTGATGTACCACCATAAACATATTTGCATCCTAAAAATTGTTTTGCATATGCTACTAATTCTGATTTTTTTGAAGAATCACTTGTTGCAGTATTGTTACTTGTTTTTGGTTGTTCATTATTAGTTTGCATAGTTGTTGTATTATTTTCTTTTTTCGCTGTTGCCATTCTTGATGTTGATGAACGGTTAGATATTTCGATTTTTTTATCTGACAATAATCTTGTAGCAATATATCCTTCTTGATTTTTATATTTTACTTTGCTCCATTCTCCATCTGTTTCAATGACTTCAACTTTTGTATTTTGTGATAGTGTATCTATTACTTCTGAATCTGTTGAAGTTTCTTTTCTAAAGTTTACTTGTGCAGAAGCAATGTAGGCTTCTTTAGAAGTATTTTCTGGCTTTTCATTGTTTTCTTTGTTTTCTGATTCTGGATTGTTTGTATTATCTGACTGAGTTACTCTGTTTTGAATATCTTGCTCTCTTACCCAACCTTTTGTATTGTTAACTTCTACATAGTTCCAACCATTTATTGTTTGTAATGTGTTAATTGCATCTTCCACTTTTACTTCATATATAACTGTTGAATTGATAAGTGGTAACAAGTATATTTTTGGTACTACTTTAGATACATTTTCTGTTTCATTGTTTCCTTCTGCATTGTTTTCTTCAGAATTATTTTCTTGCGAATTTTCTGTATTTTCTGTATTTACATCATTTTCTTCAGGTTCTTGTTCATTTTGATTACTATTATTTTCGCTTTCTTCTGTGTTTTTTTCTTCTGCTGTATTTGTTAATTCTCCATCGACTTTTACATAGTCTTTACTTAAATATCCTGTCATGCCTTTGTAAGTTACCTTATACCAATCATTTTCTTCTGAAATTACTTCAACTTTTTCTTCTTTTGATATTAATTCTAGTATAGAAGATTTTGTTGAAGCCTCTTTTCTTAAACGAATAGTATCTGTTGTGATTGTTCCTGTAGCTGCATTAGATTTTAACGATAAGCTCATCATCACACATAAACTTACTACTGGAATTAACCATAGTTTTTGTTTTATTTTTTTCATTTTTTTCTTCCTTTCGCGATTTCCGTATTGTTCTAATAGTATACAATTATTATATAAATATGTCAATCTTTTTTAAGCATTTGTTTTATAAATTCTGCACATCTTTTAGAAGCTATTTTTATGAATTGCTCAAAAGTTATTTCATTACTACCATTTGGGACATCAGATATGGAACGAATTACTATAAATGGTACTTTATCCAAAGTGCAAACTTGTGCAATTGCTGCTGCCTCCATTTCTACACAATCTGCATTGAATTTATCTCTTATTTTTTCTTTCATTGCAATTTGTGTACAAAATATGTCACCAGAAGCAATTGTCCCTACTATAACATTTATATTTTCCTTTAAATTTTTTATGGTATTTTGCGCTCTTTTTATTAATTTCGCATCACTTTTAAATGTTTTCCCTATATCTGTTATATATCCCTTTTCATGACCAAATGCAGTAATATCAAAATCATGCTGAATTAGATTTTCACCAACTACAATATCTCCTATTGCTAGTTTATTGTTTAATCCTCCAGCAGTTCCAACATTTATTATATATTCTACATTGTATTTATCAATAATCATTTGAGTTGTTCTAGCTGCATTGACTTTTCCTACTCCATTTTGTACGAGAATAGCTTTTAAGCCATTTATAAAACCCTCATACACAATTATACCATAAATAGTATTTTTTTGCAAATTTTCCATTATTTTTGCTATTTCATTTGCCTCTTCTTCCATTGCCGCCATGATTACTATTACTGATTCCATTTCATACCCCCATGCCGTTATTTTACAACTATTTTCTGTAAAAAGCAATCAAAAAAAGATATGTACTCAAAAAAAGTACATATCTCTTTAATTTAACATGCTTAAGCAAGTTCTACAACTGCTCCTGCTTCTGTAAATTTAGCTTTTAATTCTTCAGCTTCTTCTTTAGCAACTCCTTCTTTTACTGTTTTTGGAGCTCCATCAACTAATTCTTTAGCTTCTTTTAATCCTAATCCTGTTGCATCTCTAACAACTTTGATAACTTGGATTTTGTTTGCTCCAGCTTCTTTTAATACAACATTAAATGAAGATTTTTCTTCAGCTGCTGCTGCGGCTGCTCCTCCTGCTGCTGGTGCTGCAACTGCTGCTGCAGATACTCCATATTTTTCTTCAATTCCTTTAACTAATTCTGATAATTCAACAACTGTTAAGCTGTCAATAGTTTCTAATAATTCATCTATTTTTGCCATTTTAAATTCCTCCTATTTTTTATTTTGGATTTGGCTAATCCATTTTATTTTTAATTTTTAGATTTTTAATTTAAATCTTATGCGTTAGCTTCTTTTTGAACTTTAACTTGATCTAATGCAACTGCAAGTTTTGTAACATTTCCAAGTAAAGCTCCAGCCAACATACCAAGTAATGTTTGTCTTGATGGAAGTTTTGCAAGTGTAATTATTTCTTCTGCTGTCATTACTTTGCCTTCTACTATTCCACCTTTGATTTTGTAATTTTCATTTTTCTTTGTATATTCATATATTGCTTTTGCTGGTTCTAAGTAATCCTCATAACCTAATATAACTGCTGTTGGTCCTTCTAATACTTCTTCTAATCCTTCTATTTTGTTTTCTTGTAAAGCTCTTCTTGTAATGTTGTTCTTTATTATTTTATATTCTGCTTTTACATTTCTTATATTTTTTCTTAATTCTGTATCGTCTGCTACAGTGATTCCTCTGTAATCTGTTAATAGAACTAATTTAGCATCTTTCATGTTTTTTGCTAAAGCGCTAACTTGTTCTTGCTTTTGTTTAATTACTTTCTCATTTGCCATTTGTTTTTTCACCTCCCATTAAATAAACTACTCTTTATAGCCACAGGCATATAAAGAGTAGTTTTCTCTCTAATGCCTCGATAGGACTTATTGGTTTGCCTATTGTCTATGGCTATATTTTATTTTATTTTTGGTTTATAAATATACTTGGACCCATTGTTGTAGAAACTGCTACACTTCTAATGTATTGCCCTTTTGCTGCAACTGGTTTTGCTTTAATGATTGCATCAATAACTGTTTCATAGTTTTGTAACAATTTTTCTGATCCAAATGATACTTTTCCGAATCCTAAGTGTATAATGTTAGTTTTGTCTAGTCTGTATTCTACTTTTCCTGATTTAATTTCAGCTATAGCTTTTGTAACATCCATTGTTACTGTACCTGATTTAGGGTTTGGCATTAATCCTTTTGGTCCTAATACCTTTCCTAATCTTCCTACAACTCCCATCATATCTGGCGTTGCAACTATTACATCATACTCAAACCAATTCTCTTTTTCAATTTTTGGTATTAGTTCTTCTGCTCCAACGAAATCTGCTCCAGCAGCTTCTGCTTCTTTTGCTTTATCTCCTTTTGCAAATACTAATACTCTTAATGTTTTTCCTGTTCCGTTTGGAAGTACTACTGTACCTCTAACTTGTTGATCTGCATGTTTAGAATCTACTCCTAATTTTACATGTAATTCAACAGTTTCGTCAAATTTAGCTTTTGGGAATTTTTCTATTAATTCCATTGCTTCTTTTGCTTCATATTCTTTTTTTGCATCTACAAGCTTTGCAGCTTCTTGATATCTTTTTCCTCTTTTCATATTAACCTCCTTTGGTACTTACGAGATATTATCTCTCCCAATTTTATAAATTAGTCAACAACTACTATTCCCATAGAACGAGCTGTTCCTTTTACCATACTCATTGCAGTTTCTAGTGATGCTGCATTTAAGTCTTCCATTTTTTGTTCTGCAATTTGTTTTACTTGTTCAGTTGTAATTTTTGCAACTTTGTCCATGTTTGGCTTTCCTGAACCTTTTTCTATTTTTAAAGCTTTCTTTATTAAAACAGCTACTGGTGGTACTTTTGTTATAAATTCAAAAGATTTATCCTTGTATACAGTAATTACAACTGGTATGATCATACCTGGTTGATTTGCTGTTCTATCATTAAATTCTTTAACAAATTGCATAATATTTACACCACTTGAACCTAATGCTGGACCAACTGGTGGAGCTGGTGTAGCTTTTCCTGCCTCTATTTGTAATTTTATAATATTTGAAACTTCTTTTTCTGCCATTTTATTCACCTTCCTTCAATGATTTGCTATATAATAAAAATTGAAAACTAAACTATTTTTTGCACTTGTGCAAATTCTAGCTCAACTGGTGTTTCTCTACCAAACATTGATACTAAAACTTTGACTTTGTGCTTTTCTCTGTTTATTTCTTGTACTGTTCCAACAAAGTCCTGCAATGGTCCGTTGGTAACACGCACAGAATCATTTACATCATAGTCTATATTTATCGGTGTATCTTCAAATCCCATGTTTCGTATTTCTTCCTCGGTAAGAGGTATAGGTTCTGTTCCTGAACCAACAAATCCTGTTACACCTCTAGTATTTCGCACAATGTACCAAGATTCGTCTGTTACAATCATTTTTACTAATACATAACCTGGAAATACTTTTCTTAGATTTGTTTTTCTTTTACCGTCTTTTATTTCTATTTGTTCTTCCATAGGAACAACTATATCAAAGAAGAAATCTTCTAATTCACGGTTTTTAATTGTTTTTTCTAAGTCGGTTTTTACTTTGTTTTCATAACCTGAATAAGTATGTACAACATACCATCTTGGTTCTAAATTTTCATTATTTTGAGACATGTTCTAACCTCACTTTAATTAACAATTTATATTTACTTTATTCCTGAACTTGGTTTGTATCCTCTACAGTAGTATATTCTACAGTTCCTTCTTCTAATATATTACTTACATCATTTTCTTCTGTGTTTTCTGTTTCACCTTCTGTAGTGTTTGTTTCTTCACCTTCTGATTCTGATGTAGTAGTATTTTGCTTTGTTGTATTTGATACAATACTCTTTAATCTGTTTATTCCTTTATTATTTACAGTTTCAAATATTACATCTAATACAAATACAATTGCTGCTGTTAATATTACAATTGTTATTACTGCAACTGTGTTATTTAGTAACTGTTTTGGCGTTGGCCATATTACTTTTTTTAGTTCAGCTTTAAAATCTTTAAAAAAATGTCTATTATTCTTGACTTTTACTTCTTTAGCCATTTTACATCCTCCTTAAAATAGCCTACTATTTTGTTTCTTTATGTGTTGTACGTTTTTTGCAAAATTTACAATACTTGACTATTTCTAATCTATCTGTATTGTTTCTTTTGTTTTTTGATGTCATATAATTTCTTCTTTTACATTCTGTACATTCTAATGTAATATTTTCTCTTGGTCCTTTTGCTGCCATTTTAATACACCTCCGTATTTTTTGCTTTGAAACGATGTGAGCATATCTCTAAGTAATATGCTAAAGTATTTTATCACAAATCATATGTTATGTCAAGATTTATATTCATTTTTTCTTCTTTTTTTGTGACTCGTAAGTAAAAATGTCTCAAAAAAAGTTTTGGTTTGTAAGTGAAAATGTCTTAATTTTTATTTGTCTTT
>CANRPR010000018.1 GCA_947632535.1 uncultured Clostridia bacterium
AAATTTATTGAAAAAGTGGCAACAAAAATTATAAATTTGGTAAAGTAAGTGAGAGACAAATTACAATTTATATGAGTCAATATAAAATTTAAAATAGCGAAAAATTGTCAAAGTAGGAGAGAGGGGTTGTTTTTCAAAATCTTAAAATATAAAATGAAATAAATTATAAATTTTTCTAAAAAAGTTTATAAATTTATTTATAAAATAATAAAAAGAAAATTTGTAATTTAAAATAAATATTTTAAAAATTCAAAATTTTATTTTACGAACATTAAATTTAAAACCGAACATTTGTTGCAAGTAAAATTTTTATAGTTTAACTGAGATTTATATATATCTTTAATAAATTTCTAAAATAAACTTTTATTACAATATTTAAAATAATTTCATTTTATAAAGCTTCAAAATCAATTTCAAGACATTTTTACATTTAACTAATAAAGTTAATCATTTGAAATTTAATCTGAACATTTAAAAATTATAATCTATATGATGTGAATTTACTAAAACATTGTAAAATCAATGATTTTCAAAAAACACTGAAAAATGGCTAAAAAAACGACGCACGAGAATCGATTTTAAGGCGGTTTTATAAAAAAGACATATAGTTTGTTGTCTATAAATTTAAGCAAAATACTGCAATATAGGCATTTGGAGATTTCTAACAATTTTTTTATAATACAAATATAGAAAGTTAAGATTCAACATATAAAAATAAAATCAGATTATAATATTAAGAAAAACTTGTAATAAGCTTAAAATAACGAAGCTCTAAAATTAATTTTAAGACATTTTTATAAAAAGATAATATAACTAGTTGTCTAAATATACAGATAGAATTGACTAAAAGTGGCTTATATCAAGGACTAGCTGTAATTTATAAATATATTGTTTTATCCCTACCTTACATTGCACAAAAGTTTCATTTTGTGCAATGTTTGATCTCTAAAAATTAGGCTATCTTTCTTATAACCCCTATCTATCTTGCTTTGTAAACCACATATCTTCATACATAATATTAAATATTTATATTTTTATAAGCTATTTATTTATAGCATCAATATACCATATTAAATTATTACTTGTCAATATATAATCATGACATTTTTTCTAAATATTTTGTATCATGCTTAACTACATGAATCTCATTATATAAATTTCGTATTAAACTTTTTTCCGCATCTTCTTCATAACTTAATGATATTTTTCTTCTTCCATTATATTTTTCATTTACTATTTTATTGTAATATACTGTTAATGCATCTAACATTACATCAATCTCGCATTCAAACATCGTAAGATGATACTTTTTCATTTCTTGCATTCTTTCTTACTCCTCCCTACTTCAAAATTGGCTAATGGATTATTTTCCACTGCTCTTTTGACATCTTCATCAGTCATGTGTACATATATTTCTGTTGTATCTACACTAGTATGTCCTAAAAAATCCCTTACAACTAATATGTCTTTACATTCTTGATACATATATGTCGCACAGGTATGTCTTAATGTATGTACTGTATAATGTTTATCTTCTAATCCTGCTAATTTATATGCTTTTTTACATATATCCTCTATCATATGAATTGATAATCGTCTATCATTTTTAATAGTACAAAATAGAGGTTCATTAAGACTAGTTTTCGTTTTTAGATATAATTCTAATTGACTTAATGCTTTTTTATTTAGATATACTTTTCTTTCTTTATCTCCTTTTCCTATTACATTTATGCTTTTATCTGTTAGATTCACATCTCCTACATTCAAATTTGCTAACTCCGATAATCTTAGTCCACATTGTGCTAATACTACTATAATTGTATTATCTCTTAATGCATTTCTACTATTAGTGCAATTAAATATCTTTTGTAATTTCCATACATCCTCTTTTGACAAATATTTCGGTAATCTAACAACTTCACTATATGTAAAATCCTCTACTAGATTCTCAATTTGCATATTAGGATATTTTATATGTAACCATTTAAAAAACATCTTTAAACTTGATACTTTTCTTTGTTTAGTTCTTGATTTTATATTTTTAGTTTTAGTTAGATAGATTAAAAATTTCATTACTGTAAATTCGTCTATTTGCAATAAGAAAAATATATCTATATCTTTTATATCTATATTCCAGTTAAAAAACTGTATTGCAAAATCGAAAAACATCTTTAAATCCATAATATATCCATCTATTGTACCAATAGATAAATTCTTTACAGATAGCAAATAGAATGCGAAATTGTCTAGTATTTTTATGTCTGTTTTCATTTATCACTCCTTTCTAGTAATGCAATATTTTTAAAATATTATTTTAATCATATATTATAAAGCATTTCTTCAAAACTCGCCATATTTTTTTGAAATATATTTATATTTTACATGAAAATATGACATAGTATGCATAGCATAACTATGCATATTCAAAAAATGAAAAATTTAAACATTATGTACTCCCCATACTATTTGATTTTTATTGCAAAACATAGTATAATAGAAACAAGTAGGTCTAAACGCCTATTTAAAAATTTTTTTATTTTCTGTTTTTATAATAAAATATGAAAGGAGAGGTAACATGCTAATAACCAAAAGAAGCATGGAGGAAATGCAAGACGAACTAGAAGAAAAGTACAATAAAATGGAGGATATTTTCAATATGGGCACAAATGCCTACGTAAGAGAACTAATACGGAATTGTCCTTCGGACCACTTGTTAGTTCTTGGTTTAGACAATGCATTTTATCGCCAATACTTTAACAGGTCTTGGGGAGAATGTATTAAGGCACTAAAAAAAGATTTGAGTGCAAATCTGGGGTTTGAATACATATACAACTTACCCCATGAAAGACTGTGTATTCTAAATCCATCGCTTTATAAAGAGCAGCCAACTAACAGCATTATATCGCTGCCTTGGCCAACTTTGGAGTATGGTGAGTACATTAAAAAATGGGAATACATTCTCCCACAAAAATAGCATCCTCGTGGGTGTGTGTAGCTGTTTCTGGTTGCACATACCCTTTTTTATATTTGCTTTTTAGTATAATTTATGGTACAATAATTATAAGTAGGACAAGTGCCTACGACAACTGTTATATTTGTGTTTTTAACTAAAACCGAAAGGAGAGGTAATATGATTTTCAGAAGAGCAGTAGAAAAAATGCGGGACGACTTACTAGAACGCAACAAGGAAATGGAACAAATTTCCAGCACAGCAGCAAATGCTTATATTAAGGAATTAATGCGGAATTGTCCAAAAGGACATCTGTTAGTACTTGGTATAGCTAATATGTTTACAGCCGGACACTGTATTGATCGGTGGGAAACATTTTATTCGGACTTTTATGGCACACCCTGGTCAGATTGTATTGAAAAAGTAAAAAAAGAGGCAAACCTCAATACAGAATTTCAATACATTCAACCTGAAAAGTTGTGTGTACTAAATCCAGAACTCTATACTGCGGATATTTCCGAAGAACAAGCACATCCTTGGATAGTGCTAGAGTACGGCGAGTACATTAAAAAATGGGAGTATGTTGTTCCATACGCAAAGGAGCAGAAATAGAAACAATTATCTCTTAAAAGCCTGTGCATCTCAAAACGCACAGGCTTTTTATATGAAATTTATCCTTATTTATTATTTAAATCTAGATAAAAAATATTCCATCTTATTCAAAAATTCATAATTAGTTTTAGTTGCTATCAATTGATTTAACAATTGTTCAGTTATTTCAGAAACCGGCATAGTATTTAACGCCTTTCTTAGAGCAAATACCGTTTCTAATTCCTTTTGAGATAATAATAAATCTTCTTTTCTAGTTCCAGACTTGTTTATATCTATTGCAGGGAAAATGCGTTTTTCAGATAGTTTCCTATCCAAATGAACTTCCATGTTACCTGTACCTTTAAACTCTTCAAATATTACATCATCCATCCTACTGCCTGTCTCAATTAGTGCTGTAGCCAAAATTGTTAAACTTCCACCATTTTCGATATTTCGTGCTGCTCCAAAAAATTTCTTTGGTTTGTGCAAAGCACTTGGATCTATACCTCCAGATAATGTCCTTCCAGAAGATGGAATTACTAAGTTATATGCCCTTGCTAATCTAGTAATACTATCTAATAAAATTACCACATCTTTCTTCTGTTCTGTTAGTCTCTTCGCTCTTTCCAAAACCATTTCTGCTACTTTTACATGATGTTCTGGTAGTTCGTCAAAAGTTGAATATATTACTTCACCATTTATTGACCTTTTCATATCTGTTACTTCTTCTGGTCTTTCGTCTATTAACAATACAATCAACTCTATCTCTGGATTATTTAAAGTAATACTATTAGCAATTTTCTTTAATAGGGTAGTTTTTCCAACTTTAGGTTGAGCAACTATCATTCCTCTCTGCCCTTTTCCTATTGGAGATATTAAATCTATCAATCTCATTGCATATTCATTAGGTGTTGTTTCCAAATGTATTCTCTCATTTGGATATATAGGAATTAAATCATCAAAAGATTTTCTTTTATATGCCTTTTCTGGACTCTCACCATTTACCTCTCCAACAAATATCAAAGCTGGGAATTTTTCTCCCTCTTTTGGTGAACGCGCTATTCCTTTTATTTTATCACCTGTATCTAGTCTAAATCTTCGAATTTGTACTGGTGAAATATATACATCTTTAGGGCTTGGTAAATAGTTATCTCCTCTTAAAAAGCCATATCCATCAGGCAATACCTCTAAAATTCCTTCAATAATTTCGTCATCATCATTAGTAATTTTGTATCCACCTGCGTTATTACTTGATTTGCTGTTTAATTTATTAACAGTAATTACCTCCTCAGTTTCAATAATTGAAGGTTCATTAATATTGACATCGTTAACACTCTCATTTTCTTTGCTATTTTCCATAAGTACCTCAATAAGTTCGTCCTTCTTCAATTTTGAAATATTTTTAAGTCCTAATTCTTTTGCTAGTTCTTTTAATTCAACCAGCGATTTGTTTTCATATTCCATCTTTTACCCCCTTGAATTTACTGCACTATAATATTTTATCATATTTTTCCCAATAACTCTAGTGCTTTATATATAATTTTATATTTTTTGGATTTTTTTAAGAATTTTTAGAAATTAACTATAACATAATAAAAACATAATAAATAAAATAAGAGATACTGATATTAAAAATTAAACAATATCTCTTATTTAGTAACATCTATATATACCCTTTCGTTAGGTAGATACATATCTAATTTTTCTCGAGCTATTTGTTCAATATATTCAGGAGAAGTAATGTTCTCCTTTTTTGACAATAATTCACTTTTATATTCTTTTTCCTCTTCTATTTTCTGCTTTAGTGTTTCTTGCTGATTTTTATATGAATTTAAAGACTTTTGCTGTGCTATAAATGTTGAAGCAACATAAACAATAGCAATTACAAAGAATATTCTTTTGAATAATTTACTCATTTTCATATGTTTTATCTTCTCTCCAATGTATATAATAAACCAAAATCATTTACGGAAATGGCTATATTTATATTTTTCTACATATTTAGTTAAAATCCTTCTTTGTTAATGGATTTTTTTGTAAATTTTTGTATTATTTTTTTAAATGGTGAAAGCATTTTTAATACTATTTTCAATATAGCCGTATTTACTCTAACAAAATATTTGCTAATTAGCAAAATATATAAAACTATGCCTAGCAATATACCCAAAAAAATATATAGGCGAATCTCTCCACTATTAAAAGTGAATATAAAATACAAGGTAAATACTCCAGACATAATCCAAAAAATACTATCTTCAATATATGTAACAAAATCAGAAGTTTTAAATGTCTTTCTTATAATTCTAAATATGTCAAACAGCAAACCTACAATTATACCGTTAAGAATAAACATTATAAATATATATGCTTGGCTTTGTATCATACTTACACCTATTCCTACTTAAAGATTTTACCTAAAAAACCACCACCACTTTTTTTCTCCATTTCCTTATCACTATAACTCATACTAAAAATGTCGCCTTCTACAACAACTTCTGATGTATCAATACTTAATTTATTAATTCGTAAATCTTCTCCCTTAACAGTCAATAACCCTAATTCTGTTTCTACTATCACAACCTGATCATCAAAACTAAAAACATCTAGTACACCTGAAATGCTTAACTTCTCCCTATTTTCTAAAACTAAATTTTGAATTACATTAACAGCATTCATATTTTTTCTTTCTTCTAAAGTCATTGTACCACTCCTCTTTTGGATTTCTTATATAAAATAATATATTCAGAAATTGTATATTTTAGAACTATAAAATAAAAAATCGCTATTATTAAGCGACTTTTCATTCTACATCTTAGTAATTAATGTCTAAAATGTCTCATTTTTGTGAATATCATCGATATTCCATATTCATTACATTTATCTATTGATTCTTGATCTCTAACTGAACCTCCTGGTTGTATAATTGCTGTTATACCTGCCTTGTGGGCTGCTTCAACACAATCTGCAAAAGGGAAAAATGCATCTGAAGCTAGAACTGCACCTTTTGTTATTCCTTCTTCTATTAATTCATTTGCATGTTCTATTGACTGCTCTGTTGCCCAAATTCTGTTTACTTGACCTGGACCTATTCCAATTGACTGTTTATTTTTTCCTAATGCAATTCCATTTGATTTTACATATTTAACAATTTTCCATGTAAATAATAAATCTTCTAATTCTTTCTCAGTTGGCTTTTTCTCTGTTACTACTTCATATTCATCTAATAATTTAGAATCTATAGTTTGAACAATAATTCCTCCATTAATTTTTTTAATATCATATGCATTTGCTGGTTGCTTTACTGTTATACTTGGCAATTCCAATATTCTTAAATTCTTCTTTGTTTTTAATAACTCCAATGCCTCATTCTCATATGCTGGTGCAACAATTACTTCTAAGAATATTTCTTTCATTTCTTCTGCCATTTGTTTTGTTACTTCCCTATTTACTACAACAATTCCACCAAATATTGATGTTTTATCTGCTAAATATGCTTTTTTCCATGCATCATAAATATTTCCCGCACTTCCTACACCACATGGATTTCCATGTTTACATGCAACAACTGTTGGCTCTTCAAATTCTTTTAGTAACTCTAATGCTCCGTTTGTATCATTAATATTATTGAAAGACAATTCCTTACCATTTAATTGTTTTGCAATTGTTAATGAACCTTCACAATTTCTAATTTCCTTATATAAAGCTCCTTTTTGATGTGGATTTTCTCCATATCGCATCTCTTGTACTTTTTCATAAGTCAAAGTTAACTCTTGAGGGAAAGATTCGTCATTTCTTTGTTCTTTTATGTAATTACAAATCATTGCATCATAATTTGCTGTATGTTCAAATACCTTTTGCATTAAATAAAACTTTGTATCTAATGAAACTTGTCCATCCTCTTTTAATTCTTTTAAAACAATATTGTAATCTGATGGATCAGTAACAACAGTAACATCCTGATAATTCTTTGCTGCACTACGAAGCATAGTAGGTCCGCCAATGTCAATGTTTTCCACTGCTTCCTCCCTTTTTACTCCATCTTTTAATATTGTCTGCTTAAAAGGATATAAATTAACAATAACAAAATCTATAGTTTCTATATTCAAATCCTTTAACTGTTTCATATGATTTGCATTATTTCTTATTGCTAAAATACCAGCATGTACTTTAGGATGTAAAGTTTTTACTCTACCATCTAAACATTCTGGGAAACCTGTAAGTTCAGATATTTCTATTGCATTAACCCCTTCTTCTTTTAATTTTTTATAAGTACCACCTGTTGAAATAATTTCTACTCCACATTTTTCTAGTTCTTTTGCAAAATCTACTATTCCTGTTTTATCAGAAACACTTATTAATGCTTTCATACTTAACTATCCTTTCTATTTTCGATTAATTTGCGAAAATCATAAATTTTATTAAAACTACCCTTTAATTATATACCATTATTTGACAAATATCAACATACAATTAAAAAACCTTCCTACAATAGATTTAGCCTATTATAGGAAGATTCTCCATTCTTAGCCTTCTATAAACTTTTTATGCAAAGCCTTTAATGCACTGTCTGCCATAGTCATATTTACTAACACAGATATTTTTATCTCTGAAGTACTAATCATATGCATATTAATATTATTTTCATATAAAGTTTCAAATAAAGCCGCTTTTACCTTTGGATTATTCGCAATTCCTATACCAATAATAGAAATTTTTGAATATAACTTATCATCCTTAATTTCTTTTATATTCAGTTCTTCTGAATATTTATTTAACAACTCTAATGTTTCTACTAAGTCTTTTTCATTTATGGAAAAGGATATATCTTTACAAATATGCTCTCCAAAAGACTGAGATATAATATCTACATTTATATCATTGTCAGCTAATATTGAAAATACTTTATAAATTCTGCCTATTTTGTTATCCTTCCCTATTAATGTTATTCTAACTATATTATCTTCCTTTGTAACTCCACTAATACTTAAATCCTCTAGTGATTCTTGTGATGTTACCAAAGTACCATCACTTTCCTTTTCAAAAGTTGATTTTACATATATTGGTATATCATATTTTTTTCCTATCTCAACACACCTATTATGAAGAACTTTTGCTCCTAAGCTAGATAATTCTAGCATTTCGTCATATGATATTTTATTCAATTTTTTTACATCCCTTATTACTCGCGGGTCAGAAGAATAGACCCCATCAACATCAGTATAAATATCACATTTTTCTGCCCCTAATACTGCAGCTACTGCTACTGCTGTTGTATCAGAGCCTCCCCTTCCAAGAGTTGTAATATCTTGCTGTTCATCTATTCCTTGGAAACCTGCTAAAATCACTATATATCCTTCTTGTAGACTATTATTTATCTTTTCTGTATCAATATTTTTTACTCTAGCATTACCATGAACACTTGTTGTTATAATAGGTAATTGCCATCCTGTATAAGAAATAGCTTTATATCCTAATTTATCCAAACACATTGCTAACTTTGAAATTGTAATTTGTTCGCCCACAGATACTAACACATCGTGCTCTCTTTTATTTGGCATTTTCGTTATTTCTTGTTCTTCCTTAATTAGCTCGTCTGTTGTTTTCCCTTGTGCAGATACTACTACAACTACATAATTCCCTTTTTCATACTCCTTGATTATATGTTTACAAACATTAAATAATTTATCTGTATTTGCTACAGAACTTCCTCCAAATTTTTGTACAACTATGCCCATATTGGCACCTTCTTTTATTTATATCTGTTATAACATATTTAATTAAAATATTATTATATTTTATTATATGAAATTTGGATAATTTTGGTTCTATTTTATATATTTTAAATAACTTTCCATAAATCCATTCAAATCTCCATCCATTACTGCTTGAACATTTCCCACCTCATAATTGGTTCTATGATCTTTAACCAAAGTGTATGGACAAAAAATATATGAACGAATTTGACTACCCCACGCTATATCTTTTTGCTCTCCTTTTAAATCTTCTATTTTTTCTTTTTGCTCTTTTTCTTTTAAATCTAATAATTTAGATTTTAACATTTTCATTGCTGTTTCTCTATTTTGAATTTGAGACCTTTCTGTTTGGCAAGATACCACAATATTAGTTGGTATATGCGTTATTCTTACAGCTGAATCTGTTTTATTTATATGTTGTCCCCCTGCTCCAGATGCTCTATATGTATCAATTCTTAAGTCATCTTGATTAATTTCTATATCTACATCCTCTGTAATTTCTGGTAATACTTCAACAGATGCAAAAGAAGTATGTCTCCTTCCACCCGCATCAAAAGGTGATATTCTTACTAATCTATGTACTCCTATTTCAGATTTTAAATATCCATACGCATTTTCGCCTGAAATTAATGCCGTTACACTTTTTATACCTGCTTCATCACCTTCTAAAAAATCTAACTCCTGTACTGAATAATTGTTAGAATTAGCCCATCTACAATACATTCTATATAACATTTCTACCCAGTCCTGCGACTCCGTTCCTCCTGCACCTGGATGCAAAGTTATAATTGCATTATTTTTATCATATTTTCCATTTAACATTGTTTCGATTTCTAATTTTTCAATGCTTTTATTAATTTTCTTAGTATCCCTTACTAATTCTGTTTCCATTTCTTCGTCATTTTCCACTGCAAGTAACTGATTTAGTTCAATAAGATTTTGTAAATTTTGAGTTAAAGTATTGTAATTATTATAAGTATTTTTCAATGATTTGCTTTTTTGTAACACAAGCGCAGATTTTTTTGAATCATTCCAAAAATCTGGTTTTACTATTTCTTCTTCTAAACTATCTATGCTTTGTTTCATTTTTGCCAAGTCAAAGAGATTCACCAACACTTTCAAGCCTTTTATTTAATAAAAGTAGAGTTCTTTTATTCTCTTCTAAATCTACCATTTTTTTCCTTCCCTTCTTTCTATATTGCAATTGTATAATATTAATTGCATCATGTCAATTTATTTTTTATAGTCAGGCACTTTTTAATTTTTTTAAACATATAATTTTTTATAGTTAAAAATGGAGGTGCTTATATGTTTGCCCTTTCAATCTCTGGATTATTTGCATTTTTACAAAAGGCTATATTTGTTGTTGGATACATACAAAGCAGTAATCTTTTTCCTGAACCGCTGAGTGCAGAAGAGGAAAAAAGGTATTTAGATTTAATGAAGAATGGCGATGACGAAGCCAAAAATATATTAATCGAAAGAAATTTAAGGCTAGTTGCTCATGTAAGTAAAAAATATGCTTCTACTAACATAGAACAAGACGACTTGATTTCAATAGGTACAATAGGGTTGATTAAAGGAATTAATAGCTTTGATTCGTCAAAAAACATTAAACTTGCAACTTACGCCGCACGATGTATAGAAAACGAAATTCTAATGTTTTTGCGAAGTAGTAAAAAAACTAAAGCTGAAGTTTTTCTGAATGAACCTATAGGCAAAGATAAAGATGATAATGAAGTTACTCTTTTAGAAGTATTAGAAACAGACGATAGAAGTATTGAAGAAGAAATTGACATAAAATTGAAAATAAAAAAATTATATGAGAAAATGAAAGAGGTTTTAAAGGAAAGGGAACGCACTATTTTAGAATTAAGATTTGGACTTAACGGATCAAAACCTAAAACTCAAAATGAAATTGCTAATATGATGGGAATATCTCGTTCTTATGTATCTAGAATTGAAACAAAGGCTATTGGAAAACTTTCAAAAGAAATAGAAGAATAAAGTGGATAGTTCGCCTATCCACTATTTTTTCAAACTACATTTTTGTTTAATTTCTTCCTCTGTTAATTTTCCTTCTTTTCTATAATAATCTGCAATAGCTTCATGTATTGCCTCTTCTGCTAGAACAGAACAATGCAATTTTACTGGTGGTAGTCCTCCCAAGCTATTAACAACATCCGTATTTTTTAACTTTAGAGCTTCTTCTAAAGTTTTTCCTTTAATCATTTCTGTAGAAATACTACTTGTTGCAATAGCTGCGCCACATCCAAAAGTTTTAAACTTAACATCTACAATAATATTATTCTCTACCTTTATAAACATTTTCATAATATCTCCGCATACTGGATTTCCTACTTCTCCAATACCAGATGCATCCTCAATTTTTCCAACATTTTGTGGATTTGTATAATGCTCTATAACTTTTTGTGAATATTCCATTATTTCTTTTCCTCCTCTATAAATTTTTCCCATAATGGAGACATTTCTCTTAATCTTCCTACTATCTCCACTAAACTATCAATAACATAATCTATCTCTTCTTTTGTATTATACTTTCCTATTGAAATTCTTAAAGAACCATGTGCTATCTCATGAGGAAGCCCAATTGCAAGTAAAACATGAGAGGGATCTAGCGAACCAGATGTACAAGCACTACCACTAGAAGCACAAATCCCTTTTAAATCTAAATTTAATAATAAACTTTCACCTTCAATAAATCTAAAAGAAATATTGCTGTTTCCTGGCAATCTCTTTTCCATACTACCATTAATTTTGATATATGGTATTTTCTTACTAACTTGTTCTACATAATAATCTCTTAACTCCTTAATTTCTTCATTATGCTTTTCCAAATCTTCATATGCAAGTTCTATAGCCTTACCTAATCCCACAATTCCTGCAACATTTTCTGTTCCAGCTCTTTTGTTTCTTTCTTGATGTCCTCCATTTATAAATTTATCAAATTTTACACCCTGTTTTACATATAATGCGCCTATTCCTTTTGGTCCATAAAACTTATGACCAGATAAAGACAATGCATCTATATTTAAAGCTTTGACATCAATTTTTATACTTCCAACAGCTTGAACTGCATCTGTATGAAAAAGAATTTTGTTCTGTTTTGCTATTTCACCTATTTCTTTAACTGGCTGTATAGTTCCAATTTCATTATTAGCAAACATAATTGTAATAAGCGTAGTAGTTGGTCTTATCAAGTTTTTTAATTCGTTTAAATTAATGATACCATCTTCATCTACACCTACATAGCTAATCTCAAATCCTTCCTTTTCCAACTGCTTGCATGTTTCTAATACTGCTGGATGTTCTATTTTTGAAGTAATAATGTGATTTCCTTTACTTTTATAGCTATATGCTATTCCTCTAATAATTGTATTATCACTTTCGCTTCCACCTGCTGTAAAATAAATTTCATTCGAATCACAATTAAAAGCATTAGCAACTTTTTCTCTTGCATCTTCTATTGCCTTTCTATTTTCCCTTCCTAGCTTATATATAGAAGATGGATTTCCATAATTTTCTGATAAATATGGCAACATTGCTTTTACAACTTCTTCATCTGTTTTTGTTGTAGCATTATTATCTAAATATATTGTTTTCATTTGCACTTTTCCTTTCCTATTAATTTACTAGGAATTATATCATTTATTTCCTACTAAGTCAATAGGAATTGCAAAATAAAAGTAAGAAGATTTAATTCTTACTTAATTAAATCTTCTAGTGTTTTACTATTCACATAATCATTTATTGTTTTATCTAACCCTTGCCAGAAAGAATGCGTTTTACAATTTTCTTTTCTACTACATTCTCCATCCTCTGTTAAACAATATATTGGTGCTAAATCACCTTCCGTGGCTCGTAATATATCGCCTACAATATACTCCTTTGGCTCTTTTTTTAATTTATAACCACCTGTATTGCCTCTTGCTGTTTCTAAATATCCCGCCTTATTTAACATAGCAATAATTTGTTCTAAATACTTTATTGATATTTCTTGCCTTATTGCAATATCTTTTAATGATATAAATTTTTCATTGCCATTCATAGCCAAATCTATCATTACTCTTAAAGCATATCTTCCCTTGGTAGATATTTTCATTTTGCATACCCCCATATTATTCGGTTCTTAATGCAATTACAGGATCTCTTTTACTTGCTAGTTTAGCTGGTATTAGACCTGCAATAGTAGTTAATATAACACTAAGTGCAACCAATATTACTCCTGCTAAAAAAGGTACTCTAGTTACTACAACAACTCCTGTAAGATTGTATATTAAACTATTTATAGGTAATGTTAATAATACAGTTATTCCAATACCAATAAGTCCAGATATCAAACCTACTATTAAAGTTTCTGCATTAAATACTCTAGAAATATCCTTTTTAGATGCACCAATCGCTCTTAAAATTCCTATTTCCTTTGTTCTTTCTAATACTGAAATATATGTTATAATTCCTATCATAATTGAAGATACAATTAATGATATTGCAACAAAGGCAATTAAAACATAGCTTATAGTATTAATAATTTGATTTACAGATTTCATCATAGTTCCAACCATATCTGTGTAATTAATTGTATTTTCTTCCTTATCATTATTTTTTTGCATTTGATTATATTCTTCTATTGCATTTACTATATTTTCTTTTGAAGCAAAATCTTTAGGATAAATACTAATAGATGTAGGTGTATCTAAATCCACAGCTCCCAACTTTTGCATATTCTTATCATAACTTGCATTTGCATTTTCAGAATATGCTTCCATAAGCTTAGCAATTTGCTCTGTACTCATTTTACTTAAAGCCATTCTTTGCTCTGCTGTTAATGAACTATAGTCGAAATTTTTATTTTCCCCTTCTTCTGGGAATTTTAAACCAGAAAATACATTAACATCATTATTTTCTGTTTGCTCTTTAACAATATCTGTTTCATTTGATTTATTTATTATATATTCTTCTAAGGCTCTTGTATAGCCAATTACACCAGACATGGCTGTTGCTACTGTTTGTTCATTTTGCTTTATAATTCCTACTACTTTTATTTCTTCTGCTTCATCTATTTTCTTTTTCATAAATTCATTATCTTCTGATTTATCTAGCCAAACTCCATTTTCTTTATTATAATAATCAGAATTCAAAATCAACTTATATGATAATCCTAGCAATTCGTCATATGTATATGATGTAGTCTCAGCTTTTTCAACTACCTCACCGTTTTGTATTGCTTTCATTTTGCTTTCTAACTCTTTTTGATCTTTCAACCCTAATGCATATAATGTATAATCACTTATTTCATTATCACTACTTACTATTAAAACAACTTCATTGTAATTTTCTGGCCATTGACCTGCTAATAAATCATATTGTGTTTTTAATAATTCTTTATTATCTATCATTTCGGTCCATACATTATAACTAGTTGAAATCATAGAAGATGTGCTTATTCCCATGTTCATAGCAGAATTATTACTAGCTTCTAGCATTTCTCCCATTCCCATTGCATCCATTACAGTGCTTGGATTTACTCTTACTATTCCATTTTCCGTATCTGGCTTATACAAGTTTATATTTAAGTTATAACTGTATCCAATAGCATTGCTATTATTCTTTATCCCATTATCAGTCTCCTCAATGTATTTTTTTAATTCAGTTAAGTTGTTAGTTTCAACTTTACTTGATAATGTACTCATAACCTCATTCATTATATCAGAAGAATAAATTTTACCATCTTCCCTTGTTTCGCCTTCTTTGTCAACTTCGCCCATCATGGTTTCTAGCATACTAGACATATCTATTGTAGCATTTTCTATAGTTAATGGATATGAAGATAATGTATCTTCTTCCACTTTATCTATGTAATTTTGTATACCTGTTGATATTGCTAAAATTAATGCAATTCCTATAATACCAATACTTCCAGCAAACGAAGTTAATATTGTTCTAGCCTTTTTAGTCATTAAATTGTTTAAGCTTAATCTAAAAGCTGTGAAAAATTTCATTGAAGTTCTTTTAAATTTTCCTTTTTCTACATTTTGTTCTTCTTCACTGTTTATTGTATTAGAATCCTCTGTAATTTTTCCATCTAATATTTTTATAATTCTACTAGAATATTTTTCTGCTAGTTCTGGATTATGTGTTACCATTATTATTAATTTATCTTTTGAGATTTTTTTAAGTATCTCCATAACTTGCACACTTGTTTTTGTATCCAAAGCACCTGTTGGTTCGTCTGCTAAAATTATATCTGGATTATTAACTAGAGCTCTAGCTATTGCAACCCTTTGCATTTGACCACCAGATAATTGGTTTGGTTTTTTATGTATTTGTTCTTTTAGCCCAACATCTTCTAATGCCTTTATTGCTCTTTCGCGTCTTTCCTTTTTTGAAACACCAGATATTGTTAATGCAAGTTCAACATTAGATAATACTGTTTGATGCGAAATTAAATTATAACTTTGAAACACAAATCCTACAGAGTAATTTCTGTACGCATCCCAGTCTCTATCCTTGAAATCTTTGGTTGATTTTCCATTTATAATTAAATCCCCTGTTGTATATCTATCTAATCCACCTATAATATTTAATAGTGTAGTTTTTCCACAACCGCTTTGTCCTAGTATAGATACAAATTCAGCCTTTCTAAATTCCAAACTTATTCCCTTTAAAGCTTCTACTTTTTCATCCCCACTAACATAAGTTTTTGTAATATTTTTTAGTTTTAACATCTTAATCTCCTTCCGATTCACAATATAACACTTTGAATTGATATTGCAGAATTTTTAAAATTATATCAAATAAAATCAAATTTGTATATACAAAAAATGGTATAATTTTATATTTTTAGTAAATACTATTTTTAGGTGGTGATATTTTATGACAAGTAAAGAGCTTTTATATGTTGAAGATGCTTTAGGACACGAAAATTTTATGAAAACATGCAGTCAAAAAACATCTGCTAAATTGAAAGACCCAACCCTTTCTGCATATATTGGGGAATTAGAACAAAAGCATTCAGAATTATTCAACAAATTTTTAAATTTATTATAAGGAGGATTTATGGAAGATAAGGATTTAATGGAATCAGAATTATTAGTTATTAAAGGTGTTTGCGATTTATATTTACATGGAAGTATTGAATCTACTACAACAGAAGTGCATAATGCATTCAAAGATGCTTTAAACGAATCTTTAAATATACAAAATAAACTATATAATCTTATGTCTGAAAAAGGTTGGTATCAAACCGAAACAGCAGACCAAAATAAAATTAATACTATTGAGCAAAAATTTGCATCTAAATAGTATTAATCGAATAATTAAAATACAGCAGTATATTATTTATACTGCGTTTATTTTTTTCTTAATTTAGCTATGAAGAAACCTTCATAAAATTTATTTGGAGCTACACAAATAGTTCCATCAATTTTGGTTGGTAAAAGTGGAATTTCTTCCTTACCCTCTATTTCAATTGGCACAATTTCTACTTTTTCTTCTTGCATAATTTTATTAACAATTTCTTCGTTTTCACAAGAAAGTATAGAACATGTTGAGTAAACTAGTTCTTTGCCAGCTTTCAATAATTTTATTGCCTTTTTTAATAAAGCATACTGAGATGCTGTGCACTTATCTACTAAAGTTTTAGTGAAATTTCTTTCTAAATTTTGATCTTCTTCGTAAATGGTTCCACTTCCACTACAAGGTGCATCTAATAAAATTCTATCAAAAGAAAACATATTATCTAATTTTCTAGCATCTGTCACCATCACAAATGTATTTGAAACACCTTGTTTTTGCAAATTATACTTCAATCTTTCTGCTCTAATTTTATTCATTTCACATGCAGTAATATACGATTTGTTATTAGTTAAAGCAGAAATTTGTGATGTTTTTCCTCCCGGAGCCGCCGCCATATCTAGTATATTTTCGCCTTCCTTTGCATCTAACACAATTGCAGGTAACATAGAAGATAAACTTTGCATATATATTTCTCCATTTTCATATATGCTAAGTTCTCTTATTTGTTTTTCAGATACATCTTCTACTATAAATGCTTCCTTGCTCCACTTGACTTTACTAAAGTTAATATTGGCTTTAACAAGTTCTTCTTCGATTTTGTTGATATTACTTTTTAATGTATTAACACGAAATGTGACAACTCTTTTAGTTTTATAACCTGTTACTATTTGTTCACATATATCTCCATATTGTTCTTGCAACATATACAATAAGAATTCTGGAATTTTCACCCTACTACACTCCCATTATATTATATCCATTATCAGCATATATAACTTGACCTGTTACTGCCTCTGACATACTGCTTAGCAAGAATGCAGAAACATTTCCAACTTGCTTTGTAGTTACATTTTGATGTAATGGAGCTTTCTGCTCTACTACTGTAAGTATTGATCCGAAGTCTTTAATTCCCTTTGCAGATAATGTTTTTATTGGACCAGCTGAAACAGCATTTACTCTCATTCCATCTTTTCCTAAATTTTCTGCTAAATATCTTACACTTGCTTCTAATGCAGCTTTTGCTACACCCATTACATTATATCCTTCTAACACTTTTGTTGAGCCATGATATGTTAAAGTTAATAAACTTGCTTTTTCGTTTAACATGTCTAATTCCTTAGCAATTCTAGCTACTAGAACGAATGAATATGCACTGACATCAACTGCATGAGCATATCCTTCTTTACTTGTATAGATAAAATCATTATGTAAATCCTCTGTATTAGCATGTGCTATAGCATGAACTATTCCATCTATTTTGCCATTTTCCTTTTTTATCTGCTCAAAAACATTTTTTACAACAGTATCTTCTGATGCATCATCACATACATAAGCTTTTGCACCTTTGAATTCTGAAATAAGTTCTTCTATTTTATCTTTATTTTCTTCACCCATATATGTAAATAACAATTGAGCTCCTTGCTCATAAGCAGATTGGGCAATTCCAAAAGCTATACTCCATTTATTTCTAATTCCCATTATTAATATCTTTTTACCATTTAAAATCATATTAAAAATCTCCTCTCTAAATTAATATTCTTTATATTCTCCTATTTTTCTAAACTTTTCATATCTATTTTCTATTAATTCTTCTTCACTAAGTTTTTTCAATTGTTTTATGCTCTTTATAATTTCCTTTTTCATTTCTTCTGCAATTTTTTCAAAATCAGCCTCGTCTGAATTATTTTCTTTAATTATTTTATCAATAATTTCAAAATCGTATAAATCTTTTGCTGTTAATTTCATTTTTTCAGCTGCCTCTTTTGCCATTGTAGAATCCTTCCACAAAATACTTGCATATCCCTCTGGTGATAATATAGAATAAACTGCATTTTCTAGCATTATAATTTTGTTTGCAATACTTATTGCCAAAGCACCACCACTTGAAGCTTCACCAATAACTATTGCAATAACAGGTACTCTTAATTTAGACATTTCGAACATACTTTTAGCAATAGCTTCTCCCTGTCCTCTTTCTTCTGCCTCTATTCCTGGATAAGCCCCTTTTGTATCTATAAAAGTTATAATTGGTCTTTTAAATTTATCTGCCTGTTTCATAAATCTAATTGCTTTTCTATAACTTTCTGGATTTGGCATACCAAAATTTCTTTTTATATTCTCCCTAGTATTTCTACCTTTTTGCTGTGCTATTATTGTTACATTTTGTTTACCAATTTTAGCTAATCCACATACAATTGCTGCATCGTCTTTAAACATTCTATCTCCATGTAATTCAACAAATTCGTCAAATATCCTTTCTATATAGTCTAAAGCAGTCTTTCTATTTGGATTTCTAGCTATCTCCACTCTTTCCCATGCTGTTTTTTGTTGCATTTATTCTTCACCTCCAGAAGTGCCATCATTTAGCTCTAATATTTTTGATAAAGTATCTTTTAACTGATTCCTTTCTACAATTTTATCAACAAATCCATGTTCAAGCATAAATTCTGCTGTTTGGAATCCTTCTGGCAGTTCTTCACCTATTGTTTGGCTTATTACTCTAGGTCCTGTAAAACCTATCATTGCACCCGGTTCTGCCAAAATTATATCTCCAAGCATCGCAAAACTTGCGGTAACACCGCCATATGTAGGATCTGTCAATACGCAAATATATAGCAACCCTGCCTTATCTAATTTTGAAAGAGCCTCTGTTGTTTTTGCCATTTGCATTAATGAAATAATTCCCTCTTGCATTCTTGCTCCACCAGAAGCTGAAAATATAATTAGAGGTAATTTTTTCTCTATTGCTTTTTCAATTGAATATGTAATTTTTTCACCTACAACACTTCCCATACTAGCCATAAAGAAATTACTATCCATTACACATATAACAACTTTTTTTGAATTAATTTCACCAATACCACATTTTACAGCCTCATCTAAACCTGTTTTTTTCCTTACCGCATTAAGCTTTTTTTCATATTCTTCTAGATTTAATGGATTAACTGTATCAATTTTTAAATTAAATTCTTTGAAAGTTCCTTTATCTATAATTTCTTCTATTCTTTTCGTGCTAGACATTCTAAAGTAGTGTCCACATACAGGACAAATGCTATTATTCTCCTTTATATTTTCTTTATATAAAATTTCTTTGCAATTATCACATTTTATCCAATTTTCAGCTTGTATGTCTACTTTATTGCTTTGTTTTACAATTTTTGATTCTCGTTTTTTTATCTTGTCTACTATCATCAAAAATTACTCCTCCCTCAAAATCTCCTTCTCAATAAAGGAAGTATCATAATTGCCTCTTATAAAATTTAGATTTGTTATAATTTTTAGTAAGAAATCTATATTAGTTTCTACTCCTTCTATAACCAATTCTTCTAGAGCTCTTTTCATTTTAGCAATAGCCTCATTTCTACTATTTCCATGAACTATTAGCTTTGCTATCATTGAATCATAATTTGGTGGAATTACATATCCTTCATATATAGCTGTATCCACTCTTATGCCATTTCCACCTGGCAAATTTAATCCTATTATTTTACCAGGACATGGTCTAAAGTTTTTCAATGGATTTTCTGCATTTATTCTACATTCTATTGAATGTCCTACTGCTTCAATTTTACTATGTCTAAATTTTAATTTTTCACCTGCTGCAATTCTTATTTGTTCTTTTATTAAATCTATTCCAGTATTTTCTTCTGTTATTGGATGCTCTACCTGTATCCTTGTGTTCATTTCCATAAAATAGAAGTTTCTATCACTATCAACCAAAAACTCTACAGTTCCAGCATTTGTATATCCAGCAACTTTTGCAACTTTTATAGCTGCTTCACCTAATTTATTTCGTAATTTATTATCTATTACTATTGATGGTGTTTCTTCTAATACCTTTTGATGTCTTCTTTGAATAGTACAGTCTCTTTCACCTAACTGAACAACATTACCAAATTCGTCTGCTAATATTTGTACTTCTATATGTCGTGGATTTTTTATGTATTTTTCCATATATATTTCGTCATCCGAAAAAGATATTTTAGCTTCTTGCTTTACTATGTTATAATTTTCTTCTAGTTCTTCAGGTGTGTTTACTATTCTTATTCCTTTTCCACCACCACCAGCAGCAGCTTTTAACATAACAGGATATCCAATTTTGTTTGCAATATTTTTTGCATCATTTAATCCTTTCAAGCTTCCATCAGAGCCTAATATAACTGGCACCCCTGCTTGTCTCATCATTTCTTTTGCATTTGATTTATTTCCCATTTTTTCTATGACTTTATAATCTGGTCCTATAAATTTTATATTTGATTCTTTACAAATTTTTGCAAACTTACTATTTTCTGCTAAAAATCCAAATCCTGGATGTATGCTATCTGCTCCTGTAATACTTGCTGCTTCAATTATATTTTTAACATCTAAATAACTTTTTGCAGATTCAGCAGGTCCAATGCATATAGTTTCGTCTGCTAACCTTGTATGCATACTGTCTTTATCTGCCTCTGAATAAACTGCTACTGTTTTTATATTCATTTCCTTACATGCTCTAATTATACGAACTGCAATTTCCCCTCTGTTTGCAACTAAAATTTTATTCATTATTTCACTTCCTATTTTATACTACTGCAAATGTCAATTCACCTTTTGCTACTACTTTTCCATCTACTGTTGCTAATGCTTCACCAATACCTATTGGTCCTTTTCTTTTAATTATTTTTACTTCTAATTTTAATCTATTACCAGGCACAACCATTTGCTTAAATTTCATTTTATCTATTCCACCAAATAATGCATTTTTTCCTTTGTTCTCCTCTAATGACAATATTGCTACTGCACCTGCTTGTGCTAAGCTTTCTGTTATTAACACCCCAGGCATAATTGGATTTCCTGGGAAATGTCCTTTGAAGTACCATTCTGTTTCTTCTACATTTTTATATGCAATGCAACTTTCACCAGGTACATATTCTTCTACTTCGTCTATCATTAGAAAAGGTTCCCTTTGTGGAATTATATTTTTTATTTCTTCTTTATTTAACATAAATTTCACTTCCTTCAAATTATACTATTCTAAATAAAGGTTTTCCATACTCTACTGTTTCACCATCTTTTACTAAGATTTCTGCTATTTCACCATCAAACTCAGATTCAATTTCATTCATTAATTTCATTGCCTCTATTATGCAAAGTACAGTCCCTTTTTTTACATGTGAACCCACCTCAACATATGGTTCTGAAGTTGGAGATGGTTTCATATAGCATGTACCAACCATTGGAGATTTTATTATATTTCCCTCTTGAACTGTTTTTATTTCTTCTTTTACAGGATTATTTCTAGTTGCTACAACATTTTCGTCCTTAGCCACTATAACTTCTTTAACTTCATCCTTTTTTTCCATTTTAATTTTTATTCCATCTGGAAATTCAATATCAATTGAAGTTAACTTTGAGTTTCCCATATCGTCCATTAGTCTTTTTATTTGTTCATATTCCATATTATCCCTCCTATTTTACATATTTTTTTATAATTATACTTGCATTATGTCCGCCAAATCCTAATGAATTTGACATTGCAATATTTATATCTTGTTTTATTGGTGTATTTGGCACAATATCTAAATCGCATTCTTCGTCTGGTACTTTATAATTAATAGTAGGTGGTATTATTCCATCTTGTATTGCTTTTGCACTAATTAAAGCTTCTATAGCTCCAGCAGCTCCTAATAAATGTCCCATATTACTCTTAGTAGAACTTACTTTTACTTTTTTACTTGCTTCTCCTAATGCTTCTTTTATTGCCTTTGTTTCTATCGAATCATTTAAATGTGTAGATGTTCCATGTGCATTTATATAGTCTATATCTTCTGGCTTTATTTTAGCATCCTTTATTGCTTTTTTCATTGCTCCTGCTCCACCTTTTCCTTCTGGGTCTGGTGAAGTAATATGATACGCATCAGATGTTGCACCATATCCTATAAGTTCAGCATATATTTTAGCTCCTCTTTTTAATGCATGCTCTAATTCTTCTACTACTACCACTGCTGCACCTTCACCCATTACAAAGCCACTTCTTTCTTTATCAAAAGGTATACTTGCTCTATTTTTATCTTCAGAGGTTGAAAGTGCTTTCATATTTTCAAATCCTGCAACTCCTACGGGACATATTGAAGCCTCAGTTCCGCCTGCAAAAATAACATCTGAATATCCATGTTTGATATTTCTATATGCTTCTCCTATTGCTTGAGTTGAAGATGCACATGCTGTTACTATTGACATTGATTCTCCTTTTAGTCCTAAATCAATAGATACATTACCAGCTGGCATATTTGCTATACACATAGGAATAAACATTGGTGATACTCTAGTATTTCCTTTTTCTAATTGAACTTTGCTTTGCGATTCTATTGTGCTTAACCCACCTATTCCTGAGCTTACATATATTCCTATTTCTTCAAAGTTTGTATTGTTTTGATTTATTCCGCTATCTTGCATAGCTTCTCTTGCAGCTATCATTGCTAACTGTGAAGATTTATGTAGTCTTTTTGCTTGTTTTGGATCAAAATATTTTGAAGAATCATAATTTTTAACCTCAGCTGCCAACTTTGTTTTATAAGTGGTTGTATCAAATGCAGTTATGTAATCTACTCCGCATTTACCTTCTTTAATTCCATTCCATAATTCTTCAACATTATTACCTATTGGACATATAGCACCTAGTCCTGTTATAACAACTCTTTTTTCCATTTTGTATTCCTCCTACATTACCATTCCGCCATCAATATTAATTACTTGACCTGTTATGTAACTACTATCTTCTGATGCTAAAAATTTAATTACATTAGCAACATCTTGGGCAGTTCCTTCTCTTTTTAAAGGTATTGAATCTATAATACTAGATTTTACTTCGTCTTTCAAAACCTCAGTCATATTAGTTTTTATAAATCCAGGAGCTACAGCATTTACTAAAATATTTCTACTTGCTAATTCTTTAGCTACACTTTTTGTAAAGCCTATAATTCCTGCTTTTGAAGCTGAATAATTTGCTTGACCTGCATTACCAGAAATTCCAACAACAGAAGCAAGACTTATTATTCTTCCACTTCTTTGTTTCATCATGTATTGTGATACATTCTTTGTCATGTTAAAAGTTCCAACTAAATTTACATCTATAACTTGACTAAAATCCTCTGGTTTCATTCTTAATAATAACATATCCTTTGTTATTCCTGCATTATTTACTAGCACATCAATTCTTTCAAACTTTTCAATAACTTCTTTAGTCATTCTTTCGCAATCTTCATATTTTGACACATCTCCCTGAATAGGCAGACATTCTACATTAAAAGCTTTAACTTCATCTACTGCACTATTTAATTCTTCTCCATCCTTTATGTAATTTAATGCTACATCATATCCCTCTTTTGCAAATGTAAGTGCAATTTGTTTACCTATTCCCCTTGTTGCACCTGTTATTAATACAACCTTATTCATATAAAAACCTCCTATTTCAATTCTTCTATTAATTTTTCAAATGTTTCTACATTATTTATATTTAAAATATTTACATCTTTACTAGACCTTTTTACAAATCCAGATAAAATTTTACCTGGTCCAACTTCTATAAATGTGTCTATTCCCATATTTAACATAGTTGTAATTCCATCCACCAACCTAACTGGACTAATAATATGTAAAGCTAAAACATCACTATAATTTTCGGTTTTACTATATTCTTTTCCATCTATATTTTTAATAACTTTACTTTTTAATTCATTGAATTGTATTTTATCTAATTCTTTTTTCAATTCGTTTGAAGCTTCTTGTAACATTTTAGTATGGAAAGGTCCAGAAGTTTTTAATTCTACAGTTTTTTTAGCACCTTTTTCCTTTGCCATTTTCATTGCATCAGCTACTGCTTGTTTTTCTCCTGATACCACTATTTGACCTATACAATTATAGTTTGCTGGTGCTATAAAGCCTGAATTAACATTTTCGCAAATTTCATTAACAATTTGCTCGTCTAGTCCCAAAATTGCAGACATACTCCATTCACCCTTTGGACAAAGTGTTCCGCATAAGTTCTCCTCTTTTTTGTACAATTTTCACACCATCTTCAAAAGAAATTGCTCCACCATTTATTAGTGCACTATATTCTCCAAGACTCAATCCTATAGAAGCTTCAGCGTTTATATTATATTTTTTTAATAATTCTAATATTGCTAAACTCATTGTTAAAATACAAATCTGCGTATTTTTTGTTTCATTTAGCTCTTCCTCTGTAGCATCAAATGTCATTTTATCTACTTGCAAACCTGTTATTTTATTAACTCTATTATATACTTCTTTATATTCGTCATATTTTTCATATAAGTCTTTTCCCATTCCAATGCTTTGTGCTCCCTGACCTGGAAATAAAAAGCCTATTTTCATTTAATACCTCCTAATAATTTTATTAATTCATTATTAAATACTTTGCAAAACTCTTTTATAACTTTATTATTGTCAACATTTATTCCAAATTCATTTTTTATTGAACTCGCAATACTCTCTATTTCAGTATCAAAAACTTCTTGATTAGTATTTATTCCTATTCCTATAACCAATGTTTTAACAAATTCGCCTTGCAACTTTGTTTGTGTTAATATTCCACCTATTTTTTTTGTTCCTACTACAATATCATTTGGATTTTTTATACTAAGCTTTACATTATATAAATCCTCAAAAACTTTCACTATAACATTTGCTATTATTATAGTAATGTTTTTTAACTTGTTTATTTCTATCTCTGGAAATAATACAAATGAAAAAGCTATATTATTTTCTTGTGATGTATACCATTTTCTTCCATGTGTTCCAATTCCAGCAGTTTGTACATCTGCTACAATTACACTACCATTTTCAATGCTGTTATCTTGTACTTGCCTCCAAATTTCTTTTTGTGTAGAGTCTAATTGTTTATAATAAAATATTTTATTACCAATTAATGCATTATTCAATTGTTTTTAACTCCTCTTGTCTTTTTATTTTTGAAGTAGTTGTTTTTATTAAAGGTGTTTGTGTAAGAATAATATTTTTTATAGATTTGTATGCAGGCATTGTTTTATTGATTTCCTTTATCTTATTTTTAATCGCTTGATATATTTCTTCATATGTGTTTACTTTATATGCTTCTTTTATAATTTCTTCGTCATATACAATTTTTACATGTATTTTTATATCGTCTTTATTCTCAGTATCTGACTTACCAAATATAAAAGACTCTTTTACACCTTCTATTCTATTAACTAAATTTTCCATTTCTTCTGGGAAGATATTTTTTCCATTTTTTAGAACTATTACGCTTTTTTTCCTTCCTGAAATGAATATATATCCATCTTCATCAATTTTCGCTAAATCTCCAGTATGGAACCATCCATCTTGCAATACTTTTTTAGTTGCTTTATCATTTCCATAATATCCTAACATTATATTTGGACCTTTTACTACAAGTTCACCTACTCCTTCTGAATTTGCATCCTCAATTCTTACTTCAACACTAGGAAGTGCTTTGCCTATAGAACCAACCCTATATTCAGTATCAGTTTCAACACCAATTACAGGAGAGGTTTCTGTTAATCCGTAGCCTTGGCACAAATTAATTCCCCATTTTCTAAAGTCTTCTTCTACATTTTTATCTAGAGCTGCCGCACCACTTATAAATAATTTTATGTGTCCTCCAAAAACGCTATGTATATCTTTAAATATTTCTTTCTTTTTGGCCATGCTTAAATCCTTGTTTTGCTCCATAAGCTGTCTCATTTGTTCTAATTTGCCTTCTTTTTCTAATTTTTTTATTATGTTTTTATGTGCGTTTTCATATATTGCAGGAACAAATGAAGCAAATGTAATTTCATATTCATTTAAGTTTTCCATTATATGTTTTATTCCATCGCAATATGATGTTTGACATCCTTTATATAATGAGAATAAGAATCCAACTGTGCATTGAAATACATGGTGTAATGGCAAAAATGATAATATTCTATCACTTGAATCTATGTTTAGTACTCTTGCTAAATCCATTATGTTAGCACAAAGGTTTTTATGTGATAATGCTACTACTTTAGATTCAGATGTTGTTCCAGAAGTAAATAACATTATATTCATTTCTTCTGCATTTATTTTTGCATTTATAAACTCCTTATTACCATTTTCAATTAATCTCTTACCTGTTTCGATTAGTTCTTTTTGAGAATATACTCCATTACTATGATGTAAAGCATCCATTGATATTAAGTGTTTTAATTTTCCCACTCCGCTGTATATCATTTTATATAGTTCTTCTTCATATTTATTAGAATAGAAAATTGCTTCAACTTCTGATCTTTCTATTAATCTTTTTAATTCATTTTCAGGTAAAGCTTTATCAAGTGGTACGACTATACCTGTTCCACAAACTATTGATAAATAGGCTAATTCCCATTCATATCTATTTTCGCCTATTATTGCAATTTTTTTACCTTTAAGACCTAGGTCTATTAATGCTGTACCCAAAGCATCTATCATTTCTCTAACTTCTTTATGTGTGTATATTTTATATTTTCCTGCTTCTTCTCTTATTTTATATGCAGGTTTGTTTCCATATTTTTCTCCTGATTTTTTTAACATATCTTTTAAATCTGTTATCTCTAAAATCTCTTTTTTCATGTTATACTCCTTTATTTTCAATACATTATATATTTTACCACATTTTTATCAATTTTGTATTAGACTGACAGGTCAGTATAATCAATATTTTCAAAAAATATCTTATAGTATATCACTATAAGATATTTTTATAAAGATTTTTATTATAAATAATTAAAATTTATTATATTTTTTAAAAAGCTAAAGCTGGACGAAAGGCACGAAGACAATCACCAGTTCCATAACTTCCTTCCAAATAATATAAGCCAGAGACTGGATTTTGACTCAATCCGCCACTTTTCATTAAAAATGGAATGTTATAACTTCCAATGCCTATATAGTCAGAGTTCCATGCTCGTCCCCAACCACTTGTTGTGTTTTCAGGTGCAGTTTTCCAATCAATAGATGTCCCTACTAATCCTTTATAAGCCCAACTTCCCGCTGTTTCATTTATTCCTATTCCTTTTTCCTTTGCTAAATTATTCCATGTTTCCAATGCCAATTTATATCTTTTTTGCTCATATTTGCTATCTGACTTACTTGCATCCCATAATTCTTCTTGAGTTAATGTTTCCATATCAACTATTATTTCATTATCCTTCTCTTCTTTACTTACTTTATATGCTTCCCAATATTTGCTATATGTTGAATTTAAATTATTAGTTGCAGTATCAAAATAGTTTACTTTTGCACTATTTCCACTCGTAGATATATAACTATTAGAATTATCCCAAAATGCTGCAACATGCTCCCATCCGCCACCATTCATATCATATATTCCATACACATTTCCTGTAGTACTTGCTAACACACCATTTGACATATTATATCCATGTGTTTCCTCTGTCCAATTTTCATATCTTCCTTCACTCTCTGCTGTTTCTGGTCCAGCCCCTGTATGAAAATCATAAAAATCCGTTCCACTTGTTCCATTTCCATTTACCATTGGAACAATACCATATTTACTGTAGCATAGATAAGCCACTGCTCCCCATTCTACATTCTTTATCAAGTGACTATCTACTATGCTACTCCATCCATATGCTTCTCTATTATCCTTCATACTCATACTTTGATATTGCATTTCTCCTACTTTTATATGTCTCCAACTTACTACATTTGGTAATACTTTCACATATGTACTTTCATCTGGCTCCTTTACATTTTCTATGTTTCCTCCTTCTGCGTTTCCAACTGATGTTCCATCTTCTGTTGTTCCACTTGCTTCAAATTTGGCTACCCATATCCCTGTTAATTCCTCATCTCCAAATGTAAACGCTGGATGCACTATCTTTGGTGTTGCTTGTCCTTTTGCTACCTGTGCTTCGTCATAATCTCTTGGATATACTTCTCCGTCTATTCCTACATTCGTATTTCCTTTTATAAAGGTTATATCTATTTTCTTTTCTGTATTCGCATTTGTTTCACTTGGCTTCTCTGTATTTGATGTCTTATAATATCCTGCATTTATACTATATGCGTATCTTGGTATCCATACAAAAAATGTTGTTATATCTTCCATAGGTATTGTCGTTCCTACTGCTGCTGTTCTTAATTCCGCATTTTCGTCTGATACTGTTACTATATTTGCCCATTGTTTGGTATCATAATCATACCATTTATTTTCTCCCTTATTATCTTTTGGTGCTACTTTCCATGTTTCTGCTGTTTCGTCATAGTATACTGGTATCATTCCTTCTGCTAACTTTGGCTGGTTTACTTTTGCTTCTTCATTATACCCTTCTTCTGATACTAATACTGTACTCATATAATTGTCTAAATTATCTAGTACGTCTATTTCATTTTGTTCTGCCTGTGCATACTTATCCTTTCCTTCTTTTGCTCTTGCTAATATTCCATTCTCTCCAA
>CANRPR010000019.1 GCA_947632535.1 uncultured Clostridia bacterium
CCGCCGTATGCCGAACGGCACGTACGGTGGTGTGAGAGGGAATAAATAAAATAATTATTTATTCTCTACTCGATTAAATCTAATAACTATTTGCAGTTATTATTATTTTGTTTCTCATTGTTATTATTTTGGTTATTATTACTATTACTCTTTTGATTATTATTTTGGTTTTTATTGTTTTTTTCCATAAAAACACCTCCATTTCTTTCTAAGTATATTTTGAACCAAAAAGAAGAAAATATTCATAAAAATAAATAAAAATTTGAAAATATAATGAAAAAACTAATAATTATGTTATAATGTACATATAAAAATAGGAGTGATGTTAATGGAGAATATAGTTATAGGTATAGAAGGTCCAGTTGGTGCAGGAAAAACATCCATATGTAGAGAACTAATAAAAAGAATGCCAAATACAATATTACTAAATGGTGGAAATTTGTATAGGGCTATTGTATACTGTATGATAAATAATAAAGATATGATGCAAAGTTTAAAAAAAGAAATGAATAATATAGATATAAAACAAATTATGGATTATTTTAAAATAGAAATAAGAATAGAAAATAATGAAAGTGAGTTCTATATAGATGGAAAGAAAATGGAAGAAGAGAAAATGCAGTCTCAAGAAGCATCAATGGCTGTATCTGCTATAGGTGGAACTGCAAAAAATGAAGCTTTATTTGAATTTGCAAGGCAATTAATAAATACTATAAAAATAAAAAGTAATGTTATTATATCAGGTAGAAGCATTATGAAAATATATCCACAAGCAGATTATCACTTTTTTATAACAGCTAATTTAGAAGAGCGAGTTAATAGAAAATATGTGCAATATAAAGGTGAAATTAGTAAAGAAGAAATAAAACAAGATATTATAAAAAGGGATGAATTGCAAGAAAAAGCAGGATTTTATGAGTTAGATAAAAAAACACAGGTAATAGATGTTAGTGATACCAAAAGCGCGTCGGAATCTGCTGATAAAGTAATGGAAAAATTGAATCTATATTCTAATGTATAAGGGAGGATTACAATGGATTTTGTTAACGAGAGATTAGAAGAATTTAATAGGTATATAGAAAAGAAAAGAGTAGCTGTAATTGGATTGGGAACTAGCAATATACCACTATTAGATTATTTGCATGATAAAAAGGCAAATGTTACTGTGTTTGATAGTAGAACAATAGAGCAAATTCCAAAAGATATTATGGATAAAGTTACAAATTATGATTTTTCATTTTCGTTTGGAGAAGATAATTTATCAAAACTTATAGGTTTTAATTTGATATTGCGTTCGCCAAGTTGTATGCCAAATCAACCAGCGTTAGAGCGAGAAGCGGAAAATGGTGCTATTGTAACTTCTGAAATTGAATTACTATTAAAAATGGCTCCTTGCAAAGTAATAGGTGTAACAGGTAGTGACGGAAAAACAACAACAACAAGCTTAATATATGCAATTTTAAATCATGCAGGATATAATTGCTATTTAGGAGGAAACATAGGTATACCATTATTTACAAAATTACCGGAAATGAAACCAGAGGATATAGTAGTATTAGAACTTAGTAGTTTTCAATTAATGAATATGGAAGTAAGTCCAGATATTTCTGTTGTAACAAATGTCAGTCCAAATCACTTGAATGTACATAAATCTTATGAAGAATATATAGAAGCTAAAAAGAATATATTTCTAAATCAATCTGAGAATGGAATTGTTGTATTAAATTACGATAATGATATAACAAAAAAATTTGCTAAAGATGCAAATGGAAAGGTTGTATTTTTTAGCAGTAAAACAAAATTGGAAGATGGAATTATTGTAGACAATAATGTTATAAAGGAATGTCAAGATAAAGTAAGAAGACATTTGATTAGTGCGGATAAAATAAAGCTAAGAGGAATTCATAATTATGAAAATATTTGTGCAGCAATAGGTGCAACATCTACACTGGTTGATGTAGATACAATTATAGAAGCGGTTAGTGAGTTTTCGGGAGTTGAACATCGTCTAGAGTTTGTAAGAGATATTGATAATGTGAAATGGTATAATGATTCTATAGGAACTAGTCCTACTAGAACTATAGCTGGGTTAAATTCATTTAATGAAGAAATTGTTTTAATTGCGGGTGGATATGATAAACATCTAGATTACGAACCGTTAGCAAAACCAATAGTAGAAAAAGTAAAAAGCCTAGTGCTAATGGGGCAAACAGCTGACAAAATATATAATGCAGTTACAGAAGAACTAGAAAGACAAAATATTAACTTAAGCATATATAAATGTAATAGTTTAGAAGAGTCTGTTCAGATGGCGAATAAAATCGCGTTAAAGGGACAAATTGTATTGTTTTCACCAGCAAGTGCAAGTTTTGATATGTTCAAGAATTTTGAAGATAGAGGAAATAGGTTTAAAGAAATTGTAAATAGTTTGTAAAAATAAATAAAATCCTTCTTTAGTAACAATGAATGAGTGAACTTCATAAGATATATGAAAAGGAGGAGATATAATGAACGATATGATTTATGAGGAATATATGAGAAATGTATTAGGTTACAACCCAGGATATATGCAAGATACATATCAAATGAATAATTTTTACGCAAATTCAATTTATGAACAAAACTATAATGAAAAATTATCTAGTGCCTTTGAACTAGAAAGTTTATATCCAGAAGTATATTCTAGATATTATCCAACTGTATGTAAAGTTTGTAGTCAATGTACTGAAAAAATAACAAGTGAAGTATTAGAAAACATGACAACAGAGGTCTACGACATAGTAACGAATAAAGAAACTAGGCAAAAAGAGACTAATACTACTATAAAAGATTTAATAAAAATATTGATAATAAGAGAATTAATTGGATTAGGACAGCAAAATCAGAGGCCACCAATGACACCACCTCGTCCATCGTATCCGGGACCAAGCTTTAAACCGCCTCGTCCACCATATCCAAATGTTAATCCAAGATAGAAAAGGGAGTATTCTAAGAAATAAGTACTAGAATACTCTTCTTATATGGCTTTTAAAAAATATTATAAATAATACTTGCAATGTATTGATTTTTGTTGTAGAATGTGAATGGTTGAAAATGCCAAATTTATTTTGGTACAAAGTGTACCACAAGAGGAGGAATTTAAAATGGCAATTAAAGTTGGAATCAATGGATTCGGAAGAATAGGAAATTTAACATTTCAAGCAGCATTAAACAAAGGAGATGTAGATGTAGTAGCAATTAATGACCCATTTATTACAGCAGACTACATGGCTTACATGGTAAAATATGATTCAGTTCATGGAAAATTTAATGGAGAAGTAAGTGAAAAAGATGGAAAATTAGTAGTAAATGGAAAAGAAATAAAAGTATATAATGAAATGGATCCTAAAAACATTCCTTGGGGAGCAGATGGAGTAGACTATGTATTGGAATGTTCAGGAGTATTTACAACATTAGAAAAGGCACAAGCTCATATAGATGCAGGTGCTAAGAAGGTAATTATAAGTGCACCTTCAAAAGATGCTCCAATGTTTGTAATGGGAGTAAACAATGAAACATATGACCCAAGTATGAACATTATATCAAATGCATCATGTACAACAAACTGTTTAGCACCTTTAGCTAAAATTATTAATGATAATTTTGGAATTAAAGAAGGTTTAATGACAACAGTTCACTCTACAACAGCAACACAAAAAACAGTAGATGGAGCTTCTAAAAAAGATTGGAGAGGTGGTCGTGCAGCAGCTGCAAATATTATACCATCTTCAACAGGAGCAGCAAAAGCTGTTGGAAAGGTAATACCACAATTAAATGGAAAATTAACAGGTATGGCATTTAGAGTACCAACTATTGATGTTTCAGTAGTAGATTTAACATGTAATCTAGAAAAATCAGCAACATATGAAGAAATATGTGCTGCAGTAAAAAAAGCATCTGAAAATGAATTAAAAGGTATAGTAGAATATGTTGAAGATCCAGTTGTTTCAACAGACTTTGTTAACGATGAACATACTTCTATATTCGATGCTACAGCTGGTATACAATTAACAGATACATTTGTTAAATTAGTAGCATGGTATGATAATGAATGGGGATATTCAAATAAATTAGTAGATTTAGCAAGATATATAGCTACTAGAGGATAAATAATAATTCAATTTCCTAGTAGCAAGTCTGCTAGAAAGTTTTAGTTTTATTTAGTATGTGAAAAGGTATGTATATTGCTTTATGTAAAGAACAATATATGTACCTTTTATACTCTTAAAATTTATTTTTAATTGATATTATATAAAAATAGGAGGTTTTTATTATGAATAAAAGAACAGTAAGAGATATTGATGTAAAAGGAAAGAAAGTATTAGTAAGATGTGATTTTAATGTACCACAGGATGAAAATGGAAATATTACAGATAATAGAAGGATTGTATCTTCATTACAAACTATAGAATATCTATTAAACGAAGGAGCAAAAGTAATACTTTGTTCACATTTAGGTAGACCAAAGGGACAAGTAAAAAAAGAATTTTCTTTAGCACCTGTTGCAAAAGAATTGTCTAGATTATTAAATAAAGAAGTAAAATTAGCAGACGATATTGTTGGAGAAAGTGCAAAAGCATTAGTAGCTAATTTAAAAGAGGGAGAAGCAATTTTATTAGAAAATGTAAGGTTCGACGAAAGAGAAGAAAAAAATGATGCAGAATTTGCAAAAGAATTAGCTTCACTTGCAGAAGTATATGTAAATGATGCATTTGGAACAGCACACAGAGCGCATGCTACAACAGCTGGTGTAGCAGACTATTTACCAGCAGTATCTGGATTTCTAATTGAAAAAGAAATTAACTTTTTAGGAAAAGCATTAGAAAACCCTGCAAGACCATTCGTAGCAATTTTAGGTGGAAAAAAGGTATCAGATAAAATCGGAGTTATTGATGCATTACTAGAAAAAGTAGATACATTAATGATTGGTGGAGGTATGGCATATACTTTCTTTAAAGCACAAGGTTATAATGTAGGAAATTCAATTTGTGAATTAGATAAACTTGATTTAGCCTTAAATCTAATGAAAAAAGCTCAAGAAAAGGGCGTTAAATTAATGTTACCAGTTGATACAAAATTAGGAAAAGAATTTGATAAAAATACTGAAACAAAAGTAGTAGCATATAACGAAATACCTGATGGATGGGAAGGCTTTGATATTGGTCCAAAAACTATTGAAACATATAGTGAAGAATTAAAGAAAGCTAAGACAGTTGTATGGAACGGACCAGTTGGATTATTTGAGTTTGACATTTTTGCAGAGGGTACAAATGCATTAGCAAAAACTTTAGCAGAACTTGATGCAACTACTATTGTTGGTGGTGGTGATTGTGCAGCTGCAGTCGAGAAAGCAGGAGTAGCAGATAAATTAACACATGTTTCAACTGGAGGAGGCGCATCTCTAGAATTTTTAGAAGGAAAGAAATTACCAGGAATAGAATGCTTACAGGATAAATAAAATAAGAAAAAGGGGAAAAAATGAAAAAACTAAAGAATGTAATTATTGCAATAGCTATTATGCTAGTATTTTCTGCATTTATTCTATTTTCTATGACAAATGAAGCTAGTGAAAAAATGCAATATCTACAGCATTTAGATTATAATGTGAAAATGAATTACGATGGAAGCATGAGAGTAACTGAAACATGGGATATTGACATTGTAAATACTAATACTTTATTTAAAACTTTTACATTATCAAAAAGCAAATTTGGAAATATTACTGATGTTGAAGTAATAGATTTAGAAATTGGAAAAAAGTTTGAAAATATATATCAAGAAATGTACCATGTACCAGAAGGGCAATTTTATGCATTGAATTTAAATTCGAGAGATTTTGAAATTGCATTTGGAGTTGGAATGGATGAGAAAAAAGGAAACAGAAAATTCCAAATTTCATATACAGTGGAAGATGTTGTAACTGAATATAAAGATTGTCAGGAAATATATTGGCAATTTTTGGAGGAAGGTCAGAATGCAATACCAGCTAAAAAAGTAACAGGTACAATAACATTACCAGAAAATGTATCTAATATAGAAGATTTAAGAGTGTGGGGACATGGACAACTAAATGGTCAAATATATAGGAAAAGTGCTTCACAGGTAGAATTTGTACTTAACAATTTGAATCCTAAATCAAGACTTGAAATAAGAGTTGTTTCAAATGACAAAATGTTCTATACAAGTTATAATAAGATGCGAAATTATTCATATTTAAATACAATTTTAAATGAAGAAAATCGCTGGTCAGAAGAAGCAAATCAAAGTTCAAAAGATCTTAACACAAAGATGTTAATAGCACTAGCAGTATATATTGTAATTTTAGGCATAAGAATTATGCAAACTGTAAAATTAGCTAAGAAAAATAAGAGTGAAAGTGTAGATAAAAATATTAAATTAAAGTATTTTAGAGATATTCCTAGAGAAGCTACAGCAACTCCAGCAGAGGCAACATATTTATATCAGTTTGACAAGACAAGATTGGATACAGGAAAAGTTCAATCCAAAGCAGTAGCATCTACAATATTAAACTTGTGCTATAAGAAAAAAATTAGTTTAAGACCAGAGGCCAATAATAAAGTTTATATTAAAATTATTTCTGATGAAAGTGGTTTGAAAGAAGACGAATTAGAAATTTATACATTATTAGAAAAGGTAGCAGATGATAAAGAAGAATTTGAAATAAGTGAATTAAATAAATATGCTAAAAAGAATTATTCACAATATAGTGTTGCTATTGATAAGTTTGTGAATTCGGCAAGAAATAGTTTATATGAATTAAACTTAATTGATAAAAAACAAGAAAGTCTATATACGAAATATGGTAATGCAGATGGTAAAAGAGGTCTTTTAAAATATATTTCAATGTTCATGTTTATTTTTGAAATTAGTGCATTTATACCAGTATTTAAAACTAAATTAATGTATGTAGGTGCTTTTGATTTATTTGAGGGATTACTAGTTATTTCAATAGTATTATTACCACTTACTCTAGTAAGTATGCATTACTGGACTTTGCAAGGAAGAATGAAAAATAAAATAGCAGTGTTAACTGATGAAGGAAAGCAAGAAAAAGCTGAATGGATAGGGTTAGCAAATTTTATGAAGGATTATTCTTTATTAAATGAGAAAGATATTTTGAGCTTAGCAGTTTGGGAAAAATATTTAATTTATGCAACAGCTTTTGGAATTTCAGATAAGGTAATTGAGCAAATGAAAGCAAAATATCCAGAAGTATTTATCAAAGAAAAATGGGATGATGATAAAATGCTACAAGAATATCCAATATTGCATTTTGCATTAAACCCAGTATATTATATAGATAGTAGCTCGAATTACTCATCCTTATCAGCATTAGGAAAGGATGTATCAAGGGCATATTCGACATCAATGTCAGAAATTGCTGCACATTCTAGCTCTAGCGGCTCTGGAGGAGGCGGTGGCTTCTCAGGAGGCGGCGGAGGCCGGTGGCGGTCGGTGGCCGGAATGGGCGGAAGATAAAAAATTCGAAAGAGAATTTTGTGCTTTTGCAAACTGAAAATGGCGAAGGCAAGAAAGGATAAATATATATGAGAAAAAAAGTAATTGCTGGAAATTGGAAAATGAACAAAAATGTTCATGAGGCAGAAGAGTTTATGAAAGAATTTATTCCGTTAGTAAAGGATTCACAAAATGAAGTAATAATTTGTGCACCATATCTAGACTTAGCAAATTTAGTAAGCATAGCAAAAGGAACAAATGTAAAAATAGGAGCACAAAATATGCATTGGGAAGTAAATGGAGCTTATACTGGAGAAGTTTCAGGAGAAATGCTAAAAGAATTAGGAGTAGAATATGTAATTATAGGTCATTCTGAAAGAAGACAATACTTTAATGAAACAGATGAAACAGTAAACAAGAAAATTAAAGCTGCATTTGCATGTGGTTTAAAACCGATAGTATGTGTTGGAGAAGCATTAGAAGAAAGAGAAAGAGGTATAACGAGAGAGATTATCACTCAGCAAACGAGGTTAGCTCTAGAAGGTTTAGATAATAATCAAGTTGAAAATACCATAATTGCTTATGAACCAATTTGGGCGATAGGAACAGGAAAAACAGCAACCTCTGAAGATGCAAATAATAGTATAAAGGAAATTCGTGAAGAAATTGGAAAAATATATGGACAAAATGTGGCTTCTAGAGTTATAATTCAATATGGTGGAAGTGTGAAATCAGCTAATGCAAGGGAATTATTTACAACTTCTGATATTGATGGAGGATTAGTTGGTGGAGCAAGTTTAAAGCCAGAAGAATTTAGTAAAATTGTAAAATACTAAAATGTAAAACAACAAAATAGAAGGATGGTAATTTAAATGAAAAGTAAACTTACAATGCTAATGATATTAGATGGATTTGGAGAAAATGAAAATGAAAAAGGAAATGCTGTAAAAATAGCAAATACACCTAATATAGATAAACTAATGAAAATGTGTCCTACAACAGATATTTATGCAAGTGGGCTAAATGTAGGACTACCAGATGGACAAATGGGTAATTCAGAGGTAGGTCATACCAACATAGGTGCTGGAAGAATTGTATATCAAGAATTAACTAGAATAACAAAGTCAATAGAAGATGGAGATTTCTTTAGTGTGCAAGAATTTAATGATGCAGTAGAAAATTGCAAAAAGAATAATTCTGACTTACATATAATGGGTCTTTTATCAGATGGTGGAGTTCACAGTCATATTAGACACTTATATGCATTACTAGAGATGGCAAAAAGAAAAGGAATCGACAATGTATATGTACATTGCTTCTTAGATGGTAGAGATACTCCTCCAGCTTCAGCAGAAGGATATATTACAAAACTTGAAGAGAAGTTAAAAGAGAAAGAAATTGGTAAAATTGCAAGTATTTCAGGAAGATTTTATGCAATGGATAGAGATAAAAGATGGGAAAGAGTAAAAAAAGCATATGATGCGTTAGTAAATGGTGAAGGTGTAAAAGCTACAACAGCAATTTCTGCAATAGAAAGTTCTTATCAACAAGAAGTATTTGACGAGTTTGTAGAACCAACATTAATTTGTAATGGAGAAGAGCCAATTGCAACAATAAAAAATAATGATTCTGTTATATTCTTTAATTTTAGACCAGATAGAGCAAGAGAAATAACCAGAGCATTAGTAGATCCAGAGTTTGATGGCTTTGAAACGAAGAAATTAAACTTGTATTTCGTATGCATGACTCAATATGATGAGAAAATTCCAAATGTTAATGTTGCATTTAAACCAACAACATTAAAAAATACATTTGGAGAGTATATAAGTAATAAAGGTTATACTCAATTAAGAATTGCAGAAACAGAAAAATATGCTCATGTTACCTTTTTCTTTAATGGTGGAGAAGAAAAACAATATCCTGGAGAGGATAGAATTTTAGTTCAATCACCAAAGGTAGAAACATATGATATGAAACCTGAAATGAGTGCATATGAAGTTACTGAAAAAGTTGTAGATGCAATAAATTCAGAAAAATATGATTGTATTATATTAAACTATGCAAATCCAGACATGGTAGGACATACAGGAAATCTAGATGCGGCTGTTAAGGCTATTGAAACAATTGATGAGTGTTTAGGAAAAGTTGTAGAAGCAGTTGAAGCTAAAGGTGGAGTTTTATTAATCACAGCAGACCATGGAAATGCGGAACAAATGATAGATTATAAAACAGGAGAACCTCATACTGCTCATACAACAAATCCAGTACCATTAATATTAGTGGGAATGGATAATGTAAAATTGAAACAAGGTAAATTGGCAGATTTGGCACCAACTATGCTAGATATTATGGGATTAGAGAAGCCAGAAGAAATGACTGGAGAAAGTATAATATGTTAATACCATTCAATATTAGAAAATTATATGAAAAAATTCAAGCACAATTATTTGAAATGATTCCAGAAAAGTGGGATAGAGTGTATCTATATGCATCAGTTGTAAATAGGTTTCAAAATCTTGAAACAGGAGAAATGTTTTTTTACTACTATCCTAAAAGTGTATTAAAAAAGAATCCAATTAATGTGTATGAAATACCAAATAAATTTAATGTTGAAGAAAAACAATATTTCATGTTGGCAGATAAGCTATATAGTACTATAAAAGAACTTAGAAACGAATTTAAAAACAGCGATAATAAAGTATGGTCTAATATAACTATTTCTATAGAAAATTGCCAGTTCAAAATAGAATATAAATATGAAGATTTGGTATCTTCAAATTATAATAGCAATGATAGACATATAATATGGAGACATCAATATTTAAAAATACCTATAACTTCATTTAATAAAAAAGAGGCAAAAATGATAGAAAGTTATTTGTCTAGCCAAGAATATCAAAAAATGCAGGTAATTACTCAAACAGAAGGTATGTATAAGCAGGCAAAAAATAATAAAATAATAGAGTACCGTGTTGAGCGAAGCTTGGATAAAGATATGATTAATACTGAAACAGATGCTGAAATAGAAAAAAAGGTTAAAAGTCAAATATTGCAAATGTGAAAATACATATAAAATAAAAATTTTATTAAGGACTACTAAAAGGTAGTCCTTAAATTATTGTTTTTACTAAGCATAAAAGGAATATAAAATATATAAAAAAATTAAAAAAAATACTTGACAAAGCAAAAAAAAGTTTGTATAATAATATACGAACAAAAGTTCAACAAATAACTAAGGAGGTAATATTATGATCATAGAAAATAATACAACAATTTCATATACAATTAGTAAGAATATAAATAGAAATATGTCAATATTAGTGCAGAATGGAGAAGTTATAGTGAAAGCTCCTTGGTATTTAAAAAAAGATAAAATAAATGAGATTATTGAAGATAAGCGAAAATGGATACTAGATAAAATAAAGGAATATGAGGATGTAATGGTAAGGAAAAATAGAGCAATAAAATTATTGGGCACTTACTATTTTTTAAAAACACAATATGCGAACATTTGTGCACCACAAATAAATTTAAAAGAAAATGAAATAGAAATAATCTTGCCGAACAAGTATAAAAAAAGTAATGAGAAAGAAATATTAAAAAAGTTAATAAGCAAAATGTATAAGGTTATTGCAGAAAAAGAAGTAGAATTAGCTATGGAAAATGCAAGGAAAAAATTAGGATTTGCACCAGAAAATTATGAAATAAAAGAAATGAAAAAATATTTAGGAAAGTGCACCAATGATAAAATAATACTCATTAATCCAGAAATAGCAATGTTCAATAAAAATGTGATAAATTATATTGTATTACATGAATTCTGCCATCTAAAATGTAAAAATCATTCTAAGTCGTACTTTGAATTACTATCTAAGTATGAACCAGATTATAGGAAATATGAAAAAGACATATTAGAATATCATTTTTAAAATTTTAATATCTATTTTTTATAAAATGTAGACTTTAAAATAATGTTGTGTTATAATAATGGCATATTGGGGTATCGCCAAGCGGTAAGGCATCGGACTCTGACTCCGACATTCCTGTGTTCGAATCACAGTACCCCAGCCAGTGCATTTTTGTAATAAAAATACTTGAAAAAACGCACAACCACATAAACAATATGTGAAGTAGAAATGGGAGGTTAAAAATTATGAAAGATTTTTTAGCAATCGAATCAGTAAAAGCATTAGAAGTGCTAGATTCAAGAGGAAATCCTACAGTACAGGTAGAGGTTGTAACTGAAGGAGGATTTAGTGGAATGGCAATAGTGCCATCAGGAGCATCTACAGGAAGTTTCGAAGCTGTAGAATTGAGAGATAAAGATGAAAATAGATACTTAGGAAAAGGTGTATTAAAAGCAGTAGAAAATGTAAATAAAATAATAGCAAAAAAAGTAGAAGGAATGAATGTATACGACCAAACAGAGTTAGATAAAACTCTAATTGAATTAGATGGAACAGATAATAAAGGAAAATTAGGGGCTAATGCTACATTAGGTGTATCTCTTGCAGCAGCAAAGGCAGCAGCAAATTCATTAGGAATGACTTTATATAATTATATAGGCGGAGTAAATGCTAAAACATTACCAATGCCAATGATGAATATTTTAAATGGAGGAAAGCATTCCGAAAACAATATAAGCTTACAAGAATTTATGGTAGTACCAGTTGGTGCAAAATCATTTAGAGAAGCATTACAAACTTGTGTAGAAGTATATCATAACTTAAAGAAAGTATTAAAATCAAAAGGATATGATGTAGGAGTAGGAGACGAAGGAGGATTTGCTCCAAACCTATCAGGAGAAGAAGAAGCAATAGAAGTAATTCTAGAAGCAATCAAAAAAGCTGGATATGAGCCAGGAAAAGATGTATGCTTAGCATTAGATATAGCTTCAACAGAAATGTTTGACGAAGCAAAGAAAATTGGAAAAGATGGATACTACTTCTGGAAAACAGATGTATTCAAAACAAGAGATGAAATGGTACAATATGTTGAAGATTTAATAAACAAGTATCCTATCGTTTCAGTTGAAGATGGATTAGCAGAAGAAGACTGGGAATCATGGAAGAAATTAACAGATAATGCTAAAGAAAAAATACAAATAGTAGGAGACGATTTATTTGTTACAAACATAACAAGACTACAAAAAGGAATTGACAAAAATGTAGCAAATAGTATATTAATTAAACCAAACCAAATTGGTACATTAACAGAAACTTTAGATGCTATAGAATTAGCTAAGAAAAATGGATATACATCAGTAATTTCGCACAGATCAGGTGAAACAGAAGATACAACAATAGCTGATATTGCAGTTGCTACAAATGCAGGACAAATAAAAACAGGTGCTCCATGCAGAACAGATAGAGTAGCAAAATATAATAGATTATTAAATATAGAAGATGAATTAGGTAGAAATGCCGTAATGTCTGATATATTAAAAAAGAAATTAAAATAGTTAAATTAAATAAAGGGGGCTTTTAGGATTAAAAATGTTTTTAATCCTATAGCCCTTTTTGCATTTATATATAGTTCTATTTTGTGAATTTAATGCTAAAAAGTTTCTGTCTACTTGTATTCGAAATATAAAAATGATATAATCACAAATATGAATAAAAAAGAAATTTTAAAACAATATAGAAATGAAGAAAAATTATTAGTAGCAAAGTTACTAGACAAAATTGAATATAGCGATAAATATAATAAAATAGTTAATACGAATTTTGTAAATGAATTAGAATTAAAAACAATTATAAATGTATTAAATAAAGTAGGAGTCTTAAATTATGCTATTTATGGAGGGTATAGCGAAGCTCAGAGAAAAATTATTGTTTTTTATCCGCAATATTTTGATGAAAGAATGTTACAGAAAAATTATGATGCTATTTTAAAAATTGTCAAAATAACATTGCCTCAAGAATTGTATAATAAGTATTGTCATAGAGATTATCTTTCAGCACTAATAAAAATAGGAATAAAAAGAGAAAAAATAGGAGACATCTTGGTTAGTGAAAATGGGGCAAGTATATTACTACTTAATGAGGTAGTAGAATATGTAGTTCAAAATATTAGTCAATTAACTAGATTTTCAAAATCTCAAATTGAAGTTATTAAATTAGAAGATTTAAAATTTTCTTCGAGGCCAAGGGAACAATTAGAAATTATAGTGCCTTCACTAAGAATAGATAGCATAGTAGCAGAATTGGCTAAAACTTCGAGAGGAAAAGCAAATGAATTGATATTACAAGAAAGAGTATTGATTAATTATGAAATTATTGCAAAAAATTCTAAATTAGTTAAAGAAAAAGATATTGTGACTATAAGAGGAAAAGGGAAATTTCAAGTAATGGAACAAATTGGAACAACTAAAAAAGGAAATAATATAATAAAAGTGGAAAAATATAACTAATCTAGGAGGAAAATATGAAGAAACTATTATTTGCAGCACATGATATGAGTTTAGGTGGAATAGAAACTTCTTTAATAAATCTATTAAACTATTTAGTAAATAATAATTATGATATTACATTAGTACTTGAGAAAGCACAAGGTATGTTTATTAACGATTTAGATAAAAAAATACATATAATAGAATATAGTCCAAGTACTGATAAAAATTATATTAAAAGGAAATGCCATAATTTATTTAAGCGAATAAAATTTATATTTAAACATTGGCATAGATACAAGTTTTCAGCTTCGTATGCAACTTACTCTCTTATGGGTTCATTCGTAGCTAGAATGGCATCAAGTAATTGTGCGTTATGGGGACATGCTGATTATTTGGCTTTATATAAAGGTGATGAAGAAAAAGTTAAAGAATTTTTTCAAAATATAAAATATGATAAATTTAGGAGAATAGTGTTTGTATCAAAAGAAGCATGTAACACCTTTACTAAAATATTTCCAGACATGAAAAAAAGGGTAATTTATTGTAATAATATGATAAACAGGGAAAAAATTGAAAAATTAGCAAAAGAAGAAGCACAAATAAAGGCTAGTAGAAAAATGTGTACATTTATTAATGTTGGAAGACATGATGAACAACAAAAAAAGCTAACAAGAATTATTGAAGCAAGTAAAAAGTTAAAAGAAGAAGGATTGAAATTTAGAGTTTTATTTGTTGGAGATGGACCAGATAGTATTATGTACAAGGAAATGGTAGATAAGTATAATCTAAATGAAAATATTATATTTTTAGGGCAAAAAAATAATCCATATCCATATATAAAAATATCAGACTATGTAATTTTGACATCAGATTATGAAGGCTATCCGGTTGTTTTTTCAGAAGCAATGGTTTTAGAAAAGCCAATAATTACAACAGACATATCAGATGCAAAAGAAGTAATTGATAATAACTATGGAACAGTGATAGGAAAAAAAGTAGAAGAAGTATATCAAGCTATGAAGCAGTATATTAGAGGGGATGTTATTGTAAAAAGTAAATTTGATGTTGATGCATACAATAATGAAATAAAAGAAATATTAGATAAAATAATTAAGAAAAAGGTTTAAAATAGTATGGTAGATGGAGGATGTAAATGAATAAAGTTAGTATAATTGTGCCTGTATATAATATGGAAAAATATATCGAAAGATGTTTGGATTCTTTATTATTACAAGATATGAATAGAGTTGAAATATTAGTAGTAGATGATGGTTCTACAGACGAAACTTCTAATATTATAAGTAATTATCAAAAACGATTTCCAAATAGAATTAATTATTTTTATAAAGATAATGAAGGACTATCAGAAGCTAGAAATGTTGGAATAAAGTTAGCAAAAAATGAATATGTAATGTTTGTAGATCCAGATGATTATATTGAATTTGACTTGGTACAAAATTTAAAAAAATATATGGATGACAATATAGATTTAGTAAAATATAAAATGAGAAAAGTTGATAATGATGGTCATGAAATAGAAAAAATATCAGGACCAGTGTTTGGCAAATTATCTGGTGAAGAAGCATTTAATACACTAGCTTTTGAAGATGTATTATTAGATTCTGCATGTATATACTTAATAAAGAAAGAGTTGTTTATAAAAAATAATTTTGAATTTGCTAAAGGAGCAGAGCATGAGGATTTTGGATTGATTCCAATTATTATAGTGAAATCAGGGAATGTTATTTCTATTCCATTTTATGGGTATAATTATGTACAGACAGAAGGTAGCATAACTAGAAATGCGGACTATACCAGAACTTTAAAGAGATTTTATGATGCATTAATGCATTATGATAATATGATAAATTATATAAAACATCAAGAAATTACAGAAAGAACAATGAAAAATATGAAGACGTATTATACAAATGCTATACTATTAAAACTAAAGCAGTTAAATAAAGAAGATATGAAAAAAGCAATACAAGAAATTAAAGCAAGGAAAATGCAAAACAATATTCAAATTAACAATGTAAAACAGTTATTAAAAAGATTAATTATAGGTATTAATATTAAATTATATTTAAAAATGAAAGGCTAGGATTTATGTCAAAGGTAAGTATTATTGTTCCAGTATATAATGTAGAAAAATATATAGGAAAGTGTATAGTAAGTTTAAAAGAACAAACGCTAAAGGATATAGAGATAATTGTTGTAGATGATGGCTCAACAGATAAATCAATATCTGTTGTAGAAGAATATATCAAAAATGATGAAAGAATAAAAATATATAAAAAAGAAAACGGTGGACTATCTGATGCTAGAAATTATGGAATGACAAAGGCAACCGGAAAATATATTGCATTTGTAGATGCAGACGATTATGTAGAAAAAGATTTTTGTGAAAAAATGTATTCAAAGGCACAAAAAGAAAAAAGTGATATAGTAGAATGCAATTTCTATTGGACATATTCGGAAGGACACCAAAAAAATAAGATGAAAGAGGATGTTGGGGAAAAGTATAGTTCGAAAGCGGAAATGATAGAAAAAGCTAGAGTTGTTGCATGGAATAAGCTATATAAAAAGGAATTGTTGGATAAAGCGGGAGTGGAGTTTCCAAAGGGACTTAGGTATGAAGATATAGAATTTTTTTACAAATTAGTTCCATATATTGAAAATGTGTCTTTTGTAAAACAACCAATGATTTATTATATACAACGCAAAAGTTCTATTGCAAACACACAAAATGAAAAAACAAGTGACATTTTTAAAGTTTTCGAAAATGTATTTGAATACTATAAAGAAAAGAAAATCTATAATGATTACAAAGAAGCATTAGAATATACATATACTAGAATCTTATTGTGTAGTTCGTTTAAAAGAATAGTTAAAATAAAAGATAAACAATTAAGAAAAGAACTATTAAACGAAACATGGATTAACTTAAACGAAAAGTTTCCATACTGGAAAAATAATAAAATTCTAAACACAAATAAAAATAGTAAAAAAAGATATATGCTAAGTGTGAATAGACTAACTTACAAAATATATGCTCAATTGTTTAGAGTATTTTAAAGAGGTTTTTATGAAGAAAAAAATAACAGTAGAAAATTTACTATGTGTTTTTATTATATTATCTCCAATATTAGATATACTAAGCTTTATTTTTAGAAATACATTTCATACCAATATTTCCCTATCAACATTTCTAAGACCAATTATACCTATAATTGCAATATTGTATATCTTCTTTAAGGATAAAATAAAAATAAAGTTAATATTGGCATTTATGTTATACTTTGTATATGGAATAATACATCTAGTATTATTTCAGTTTGTAAAAACAGGTAGTTCATATAGTGGAATAATTCATGAGGCACAGTATATTATAAATTATTCTTTTATGATAATGAACTTGTTTATATACTTATATATATTCAATAATAAAAATACAGATAAATTAAAGAAAAGTTTAACTATATCTTTAAGCATATATATCATTTCAATATATATATCAATTCTTACACATACATCTTCAAGTACATATATAGAAGGAATGGGGTATAAAGGTTGGTTTGAATCTGGAAATAGTATTAGTTCAATATTTATACTATCTTTATTAGTTATAATAAATTTGCTTAAAGATAAAAAATATAGATATAGTATAATTGTAATTATTGCTCTAGCAGGAATCTACTTAACTACGCTAATAGGAACTAGAGTAGGCTTATTTGGATTTATTTTAGTTTTTGCAATATATGCTTTTTCAGAAATATTTGTAGCCTTTATGCATAAAACAAGAATAAATAAAAAAGTTATTATAGGAAGTATTGGAATATTAATTATTGTTGTGAGTGTTGTAGGAATAGTAGGTTCTAACACAATACAAAGAAGAAAACATTTACAGTCAATAGAAGGAAACATTGTAGATGAGGAAACCAATGAACAATCACATATTTCGGGTTCTTTATTAGAAATCAAGGAAAAAATAGATAATAAAGAAATAGAAGAAGGCTATATGTCAGAAGCAGCAAAACAGTCAATTTTAGATTTATACAACTATGCCAATGAACATGAGATTGTTAACAATGATATGAGGAAACAACAATTAATATATAATGCATTTTTATTGAAAAATCAAGCGAATCCACTTCTAATTTTATTTGGAAATGGATATATGGCAAATTATAGAGAATTAGTATTAGAGATGGAAATACCAGCATTCTTGTTTAATTTTGGAATATTAGGATTTATATTATATTTTGTTCCATTTATGACTATTTTCATATGGGCATTATGCTATGCACTAAAAAATATAAAAGAAATAGATTCAGAAACTATATTATTATTGTCAGCATTGTTTATTAGTTTTGCATTAGCATTCTTATCTGGTTATACTTTCTTTAATGCGTCAACAATGATTGTGATAGTTGTAATATGTACTTTGCTAGAAAGTAAATGTAAAAATTAAGTGAATAAAAAAATCTTCTTTTGGAAATACTATTATTATAGTGATTTCAATAGGAGGTTTTTTATTTGGTTAGAAAGGTAGAAATAACTAATGTTGATACATCTAAGCTACCACGAATAACCAGTCAGGAAAAAGAAGAATTACTTATAAAAATAAAAGAAGGAGATAATGAAGCAAGAGAAAAATTTATAAAAGGTAATTTAAGATTGGTGTTAAGTATTGTTCAAAGGTTTTCATATAGAGCAGATAATATGGACGATATTTTCCAAATAGGGTGTGTAGGATTGATAAAATCAATAGATAATTTTGATTTATCACTTAATGTACAGTTTTCAACATATGCAGTACCTATGATAATAGGAGAAATAAAAAGATACTTAAGAGACAATAATCCAATACGAGTGAGTCGTTCAACGAGAGACTTAGCGTATGCAGGATTAGCAATGAAAGAAGAATTAACAAAAGAATTTAACAGAGAGCCTACAATAGACGAAATTGCTAAAAAAATGGAAGTAGATACAGAAGAATTGATATTTGGTTTAGAAGCAATACAAGATCCTATTTCATTACAGGAACCAATATCTAATGATGGAACAGAGAATATTTATATATTAGATCAAGTAAAAGATACAAAAAATAGTGACGAAAAATGGGCAGAGGAAATGACAATAAGAGATGCAGTAAAAAAACTTGGAAAGAGAGAAAAGTGGATTATAAATCAGCGATTCTTTGAAGGAAGAACTCAAACGGAGTTGGCAGAGGAATTGGGAATAAGTCAAGCGCAAATATCTCGAATAGAAAAAGATGCTATGATAAAATTAAAAAAGATTTATAGATAGTTTTATATCTCTACTAAAATGATATCTTCACCAATGCATTTTATATTTGTCCAGGGAATAACTATATCATTATTCCCTGAAAACATATTAAAAATCTTATTATTGCCAGGGACAATTATTGAGGTAATAATTCCTGTTTCTAAATCTGCAGTCACATCTTGAACATAACCTAGTCTCTTAGCATTGTTAATATTAATAACTTCTTTATGCTTAAAATCTAACCCTTTTTCACCCATAAAAAAACACCTCATTAAAAATATATGAAGTGTTTAATAGTTTTTATTCTTTAAATTTATAGCAATTTGCTTTTGCGCATCTTTTTTGGCTAAATCTTCTCTTTTATCATATAATTTTTTACCTTTAGCAATACCTAATTCAAGCTTGACAAAACTATTTTTGAAATAAATAGATATAGGAACTAAAGTATAACCCTTTTGTTGTGTAAGCCCAATTAATTTGTTAATTTCTTTTTTATGAAGAAGAAGTTTACGACTACGAAGCGGATCTTTATTGAAGATATTTCCATTTTCATATGGGCTAATATGCATACCTAAAACAAAAACCTCTCCATTTTTTAATATAGCATAACTATCTTTTAAATTTACTTTACCTGCACGAATAGACTTTATTTCTGTACCAGAAAGCACAATTCCAGTTTCCATGGTGTCAATTATATCATAATTGTGTCGTGCTGTTGGATTTTTAGCAATTAAACTTGAAGGCATATCAATTCTCCTCGTATAAATAATTTATTAAATTATATATGTTTTAATGCAAAAAGTCAAATCAGAAAAGAATAATTTTAAATATAAATGTATAAGATTAATAAAAAAGGGGGAAAAATATGGTTGTGCTAATAAAAAAGAAACATTTAATGATGTGCTTGACGATTATAATTTGCATTTCTACTATTTTTATTTATAACAATGCATTTGCAATGCAACATTATTATAAAGTAGATTTTAGTACAGCAATAGTCACTGCCAGTTCTTTAAATGTAAGAAGCGGCCCAGGAACAAATTATAAAATTGTTGCAAATGTCAAGAAGAATGAGTACATAAGAGTTTTTGCAGGAGTAGGAGATTGGTATGTTGTTCAAGTTGAAGGGGACTATGTTGGGGCAGTAAATAAAAAATATGTTAAGCCAATATATCCAAATAATAATCAAGAATCAAATGAAAATAATAGGCAAAATTCTAATACTGAAAACACAGCAAACTTAACTGCAGATGAACAAGAAGTATTTAATTTAATAAATTCAGAAAGGAAAAAACAAGGATTAGCAGCATTAACAATAGATAAAGAAGCACAAAATGTGGCTAGAATAAAAGCACAAGACATGGTGGATAATAATTACTTTTCGCATAACTCGCCAATTTATGGTTCACCATTTGATATGTTAAAAAGCTTTAAAGTATCATACAAAACAGCGGGAGAAAATATAGCTGGTAATAGTAGTAACACTTCAGCAGTAAATGCATGGATGAATTCGTCAGGGCATAGAGCAAATATCTTAAATGCAAATTTCAACTACACAGGAATAGGGGTTGTATCAGGTTCTAAATATGGTAAAATTTTTGTACAAATTTTTATAGGAAAATAAAATATAGAGGATAATATTATATTATCCTTAAATTTATATTTTGTATTGCTATTTTTTATCTGTTATAATAAAATACAATATATAAAAAGGGAGAAGCGTCCCTAATTGGACAAAATGTCCAAAAAAGAACCGTCCCTATTTGGACATGGATAAAAAGGAGAAAAAGATGAATTTACCAAATAAATTAACAATTTTTAGAATAATATTAGTACCTATTATGGTTATAATACCATTTTTTAATGTGCCAGGAGAGTTTTTGAATGTACCAATGAATATGTGGCTAATGAATTTGATTTTTATTGTGGCTTCTATTACAGATAAGTTAGATGGAAGTATAGCACGAGCAACAAATCAAATTACTACTTTTGGAAAGTTTTTAGATCCGATTGCTGATAAAATTTTGGTGTTGTCTGCAATGCTTATTTTAGTTGAAATGGGTAAATTACCTGCATGGATACCTATAATTGTATTGTTTAGAGAGTTTGTGGTATCAGGATATAGATTGGTTGAGGTTGAAAAAGGTGGAAAGGTTATAGCTGCATCTTTCTGGGGAAAGTTAAAAACAGCTACTCAAATGGTTGCTATAATATTAGCATTTATGGATGTTAGCTATTATTTTGGATTTGTTGAAGTCCCTTTAACAGGAATAGCATATTGGATTAACTTAATTGGTAGTGTATTAATGACTATTTCTGTAATAGCAACAGTATTTTCTGGTTGGGATTATATAAAAAACGGAAAAGAATTATTGAAATCATAAAAGAAAGATCATAAAAGAAGGAGAGCAAATGAAACAAAGCGAAGCAAAGAAAAGAATAGAGGAATTAAGAAGCAAAACGGAATATTATGCTAAAAGATATTATGATGATGATGTATCTGAAATTAGTGACTTTGAGTATGATATGTTAATGGTGGAATTGCGAAATTTAGAGAAGGAATTTCCAGAATTTAATAGTAAAGATTCTTTAACACAAAAGGTTGGAGGAACAGTAAAAAAAGGATTTGAGGAAGTGGTACATGAAGTGCCATTACAAAGTTTACAGGATGTTTTTTCTTTTGAAGAAGTTGAAGAATTTGACACGAGGATACAAAAACAAGCAAAGGAATATGGAAAAGAAACAAAATATGTAGTAGAAACTAAAATAGATGGTTTATCTGCTGCATTGAAATATGAAAATGGTATTTTTGTACAAGGTGCTACTAGAGGAAATGGATTAATAGGAGAAGATGTTACAAATAACTTAGCTACAGTCAAAAATATACCTAAAAAATTGAAAGAGCCAATAAATATTACTGTAAGAGGAGAAGTATTTATTAGCAAATCTGATTTTGAAAAAATGAATGAGGAAAGAGCATATGAAGAATCAACCCTTTTTGCTAATGCACGAAATGCAGCAGCAGGTTCATTAAGGCAATTAGATAGTAGTATTACTCAAAAGCGACCACTAGACATTTATATTTTTAATATCCAAAAAATAGAAGGAAAAGAAATTAACTCGCATTATGAAGCATTGGAATATTTATCATATCTTGGATTTAATATAAATCCAGTTAGAATGTTATGTAGTAATATAAAAGAAGTTACAGAAGCGATAAAGAAAATAGGTGAAGATAGAGAAAAATTGACATTTGGTATTGATGGAGCAGTAGTTAAAGTAGATAATTTGAGCTTAAGAGAAGATCTAGGACAAACTTCTAAAGTACCAAGATGGGCAGTAGCATATAAATATCCGCCAGAAAAGAAGGAAACTATTTTAAAAGATATAATTTGTCAAGTTGGAAGAACTGGAGCAATTACTCCAATGGCAATATTAGAGCCTGTTTCTGTTGCAGGATCTACTATTTCTAAAACAACTTTGCACAATGAAGATTTTGTTAAAGATAAGGACTTAAGAATAGGGGATACAGTAGTAATACAAAAAGCAGGTGATGTAATTCCAGAAATTGTAGAAGTGGTAAAAGAAAAACGAACAGGAAATGAAAAAGAGTTTAAAATGCCTAAACAATGTCCTGTTTGTGGAGCACCAGCAATAAGGGAAGATGGAGAAGCGGTACTTAGATGTACAGGAATAGAATGTCCAGCCAAACTGCTAAGAAATATTATTCATTTTGTATCTAAAGAAGGAATGGAAATAGATGGTTTAGGCGAAAATATAGTGGAGCAATTTATTGAAAATGGATTAATAAGTAATATATCAGATATATATAATTTAACTTTTAATGATATTGCGTCATTAAAGAAGAATGGTAAAAAATTTGCACAAAATTTAGTAGATGCAATAAATAATAGTAAGCAAAATGATTTGCACAAATTAATTACAGCTTTGGGAATTAGACATATTGGTGCTAAATCTGCTAAGACATTGGCAAAACATTTTGGAAGTATGAATAATTTAATGAATGCTACAATAGAAGAACTAAGCAATATAGAAGATGTAGGCGAAATAACAGCACAAAGCATTTATGAATTTTTTAATCAGGAGCAAACTAAGGATTTAATTTCTAAATTAGAAAAAGTTGGAGTTAATATGAATGCCATTTCAAAAGGTGAAAATGACGATAGATTTTTGGGTAAAACTTTTGTGTTAACTGGTTCTCTTGAAAACTTTACAAGAGATGAAGCAAGTGAAATAATAGAAAATTTAGGAGGAAAGGTATCTTCATCGGTATCAAAGAAAACAACATATGTATTAGCTGGAGAAGAAGCGGGAAGCAAGTTAACAAAGGCACAAGATTTAGGAATTACAATTATAAGTGAAAAAGAATTTAGTGATATGATAAAATAAAAGAAGGGAAAATATGGACAATAATTATACTTTTGAAAAGTTAGAAAACGAACTTGATAATGGTTTTCAAATTTATTTTACTTTTGTAAATAATAGGTATCTAGTTTTTAAAACAACAGAAAATTGCTATACGCAAAAGTTAATTTCGGTGCACGATAAAAATCCTCAACCCAGAATGGCAATGATTACTAAAAGGCGCTTGAAAGAGTTATTTCCATTTATGGAAAATATAGAGTATAAAGTAAGAAATGATTTGAATATTAATGATATATGAGATAAAAATATTGAGGTATGAATAAAATCTACCTCAATATTTTATTTATTAAGATTGACTGTTAACTACTTGTTGTTGATATAATTGAATAGAATTTTTTTCTTCAGTAGTTAAGTATCCGTTTTTTACCATTGCAGATAAAACTTGATTTTGGCGTTTGTGTGCAAGTTCAATATTCTTTTTTGGTGAATATGCACTAGGTGCATTTGGAAGACCTGCCAACATAGTAGCTTCGTATAAAGTTAATTCATTCGGCTCTTTTGAGTAATAGCCATTAGCTGCTTTTTTAATTCCAGTATATCCGCTTCCATAATAAATTGTATTTACATATAATTCTAAAATATTATCCTTAGAATAGTTTTCCTCTAAATCAAAAGCAACAAAAAGTTCTGCGATTTTTCTAACAAATAACTTTTCTTGAGTAAAATACAAATTTTTAGCTAATTGCTGAGTTATTGTGCTTCCACCTTCAGAAAGTTCACCATCTTTTACATTAGTAAATACAGCTCTAATGGTAGAAATAATATCTAATCCATTATGATTTTTAAATCTATGATCTTCAACAGCTATAATTGCATTTTTGAAACTATCTGGTAAATCTTGTAATTTTGCATAATTTTCTGAAGCTTGAATTGAACTTACTTTATCTACTAAGCTAATTTCAGATATTGCCTTTTTATACATATTATAGCCTAAACCTATAACAACTCCAATTGTGACAATAGCGATAATTAGTATTGTTATCAATAATTTTTTTACAAATTTCACTTTAATCACATCCTTATAAATATTATACAACAAAATTCTACAAATTTACATTAATATTTTATTAAGGATTAACATATAAAGTTTTATTATTTGAATAAATAACCATGCCAGGTTTTGCTCCAGATGGCTTTTTTACAAACTTTATAAAAGTATAATCAACAGGTACATTAGAAGATTGTTTTGCTTTACTATTTTTAGCAGCTAATTTTGCGCATTTTATTAAAATATCGTCACTTATTTCTTTACCATTACTTTGTAACACAACATGGCTACCATGAATATCCTTTGTATGAAACCATAAATCATTTTTTGAGGCAAATTTACATGTTAAATAATCATTCTGCTTATTATTCTTACCAACAAAAACAGTATATCCATCAATTTCATATTTCATAGGGTTAAAATTATTTGCTTTCTTGTTGCCAGTTTTGCTATTTTTATTAAAAGTGATATTTTCTGATATCTCAGCATAAATGTCATCAATATCTGATATTGTTTCAGCGTTTTCTAAAGCATAAATAATACTTTCTATATAACTAATTTCATTTGCAGTATCTATTTTTTGTTTATTTACAATTTCTAAAGCATTTTTTAGCTTAGTATATTTTTTAAAAAATTTTTTAGCATTAATTGAAGGCGAGAAGGCCTTGTCCAAAGGAATAGTAATAAGCGAATTATTGTCATAGTAATTTTCTAAAGTTATTTTTTCTACATTTTCTTTTGGGATTCTATATAAATTTGCTGTAATTAATTCACCGTATATGCGGAAAGTATCTAAATTTTCACATTCCTTCAATTTTTCATTAATGTTTTGTAATCTCTTTTTGTATTTCGTTAAATGAGTAAGTAATAACTTCAAAACATCATTCCTATAATTCTTGAAATTATCATTAACTTCTTTTTTAAAATAGAAATCGTCAATTGCAAAGTTAAAATGCAAGTCCTCAGTATGAGGGGTAAGACTTACAGAGTAGTCTTGTTTACCATCTATTTCACAACATATAAATGATATATTTTTGGTTGATATATTTAATATTATGTTGTTAATATATGAATATAACTTTTTTAATTCTTCAATATCTAAATTATCATTGAAGTTTAATTCTTCTAAAGCATGTTTAACAAATAGTTTGCTAAAGCCGGTGAAAGTATTAGAAATTGCGTTTGTAATAGAAGTACTATTAGAAACTATTTCATAAAATTGGTCAAAGTTATTAATACTAGAAAAATCTATTTTGTTATTACTAGGATATTCATAAACATATGCAGGTAATATATTGCGTGTAGAATTAGATATAGTATCTATATGGCGTAAACTATCAATAATTCTATTATTTTCATTTACTAAAATAATATTGCTATGTTTACCCATCAATTCAACTATTAATCTACGAGTTAAAAAATCATTTAGTTCGTTATATCCTTCTAAATCTATTTTTACAATTCTTTCTAATTCATGATTATGAATTTGTTTAATACGCATACCAATTAAATATTTACGAAGTAGCATACAAAAATTAGCAGCATTTAGAGGATTAGGTTTTTGATTAGTAGTAAGGTGAATGCGATAATTAGAAGAATCAATACAAATGTTTAAGGCATAATTCTTCCCATTTGCATAAATTCCAAGAATTATTTCATTTTTATTTGGTTCAAAAACCTTATTAATTTTACCATTAGATAAAGTGCTATTAAGTTCTGAAACTATTGATTTTAATATAATTCCGTCAAATGCCATAATAAAACCTCCGCCTGTATTATACAACAGAACACAAATGTTTGCAATAATTTGAATAAAAATGTTTAAAAATTTTGAAATATGCTTGACATTACCTAATTTACTGAACTATAATACTGTCAAAGGATGCAGGAGGAATTATAAGTTATGAGTGATAGCACGAGATTTTACTCTTTTGATGAGAATAACTTAAACAGTAAAACGGATGAAGAATTAATTGAATTAATTAATGCAGGAGATATAAACGCTTTTAACTTTTTACTTGAAAGATATAAGGAGTTAGTTAATATAAAAATTAGCAAATATTTTATTATAGGGGCAGAGAGAGAAGATATTTTTCAAGAAGGAATGATAGGCTTATATAAAGCGGTCAAAAGCTATAATTCACAAAAACAAAATTCTTTTAAAAGTTTTGCTAACATGTGCATTGAAAGACAGTTAATAACTGCAATTAAAACATCTAATAGGCAAAAACACATGCCACTTAATTCATATTTATCATTAAATACTTCTGCATATGATCAAGAAGATTCACAAGAGGTTATGGAAATTTTTGATGCACACACAATGGAAGATCCTCTAGACACAATTACTAAAAGAGAATATTACAAATCGGTAGAAGATAGTATAGATAAAAATTTAAGCAGTTTTGAAAAGCAAGTATTACAAAGATATATAAACGGAGAAAGCTATATTGATATTGCAAGTAAACTAGATTCTTCAGTAAAATCAGTAGATAACGCAATACAAAGAATTAGAAAAAAGGCATTAAAAAATATGTTAAATAATGATTAGTTATTTAACATGAGATTAGCTCAATAGAAATATTGTATAGGTAAAATAATTAAATAAGAAGTAAAGAAGAAGTCATGTTAATATGACTTCTTCTTTATGTTACATAAAATTGTGCAAGAATATAACTACGAAAGCCATATGGGAGTAGTGTTTTTATATAGTCGGAAAGTTCCGAAGGAAATATTATGCAACCACTTGACAACAGATTATCTTTACTGTAAAATGATAAAA
>CANRPR010000020.1 GCA_947632535.1 uncultured Clostridia bacterium
ACACTTTTCTTCTTGTGTTCTTTTATCATTTTACAGTAAAGATTATCTGTTGTCAAGTGGTTGCATAATATTTCCTTCGGAACTTTATAATTGCATAAAAATACTACTCCCATGTAGAATTACTACATAAGAGTAGTTAAAATATTATGTAATGTATACATCATTTTTTTGTATTTGCTTTTGAATAAAAATATAATCTCCTTGAATTTACTAAATTCAAAGCAATTCTATATATTTTTAACTTAAACATTCCTCACACTCCTTTGCGAAGCAAAGCGGTTCTTTGTATGGCATTTTGTCCATCGTATTTTCTAATTTTATAGAAGCGTCCCAACTTGGACATTTTGTCCAAAAAAGAACCGTCCCCAAATGGACAAAATGTCCAAAAAAGAACCGTCCCTAATTGGACAGTTTATCTTCTAAATATATTTTTGCTATAATACTTAGTTCTTTAATGCTATTATCTGGTATGTTGAATGAAAATAATTTTTTGGGTGGTGCTAAAATTATGTATTTTATAGCGTCTTTTGTTGATGGTAGTATTTGCATTGTGCTTTTATCAATTTTTCCACAGGTTCCACATTTGAAACCATTGTCTTTGAAACTAAAATATATTAAGTCTTCTTTAGATTTGCAATTTTTACATTCGCTTATGTTTGGTCTAAAACCTATTATGCTTGATAATCTTAATTTAAAAATTGCTAATATTAATTCCATATTTTTGTCAGTTTCTGAAAGTGTGTATAGCGAGTTTAGTATTAATTGTAGAATTTCATAGGCATTTTCATTTTCATTGGTTACACTGTAAGTTAGTTTGCTCATTTCCACTGCGTAGTTTAGTTTGTCTAAGTCCATTCTTAAATTGTAAAATACTTCTATTGTTTCGCACGAATTTATACTGTATGCACTTACTCCTTTATATAGCAAATATTCTCCAAAGCATAGAAATTGTGTACCTGCAAGTAAAGCACTTTTTGGTCTTCGTGCTCCTCTTGCTGAGCAACTAATTTTTCCATACTCTGGAGTTAATATTGTTAACATTTTGTCAAAATCACCCATGTTGCTTTCTTGTATTACTATTCCCTTGGTTTTGATTATTCCCATTTAATTCTCCATTTATATAGTTTTTTTCTTCTATATCTTGTACTTGCTTTAGTTCTAGAAATGTATTTATATCTCCTGTGTTTTTAAAAATGTTCCATGCCATTTGTTTCAACATATAAATCATCTCCTAACTTATTAATAAATGAATACTCTCATTTATTTTATCTTTTGTAGTTTTTTTCTTTTTATGCATTTTTTTGATATTTAACAATATTTTACAAATACGATGCTTGTATTAAATCTTATTTTCTATTGCTGTTTGAATTTATTCACAATAGAATCCATGTCTTGCCAATCAGGTTTTACTTTCACCCAAGTTTTCAAATTTATTTTTGTTCCTAGCATTTTTTCTAAGTCTTGCCTTGCATATGTTCCGATTCTTTTTAACATTTGACCATTTTTTCCTATAATTATCCCTTTATGAGATTCTCTCAAACAATATATAGTTGCTTCTATATCATATATTTCTTGTTTATCAATCTTTCCAGTAGTATTGTTTGTTTTTTCCTTTTCTCTTAATTCCATTTTTTCTATTTCAACATATAGCCCATGTGGCACTTCGTCATTTAACAATTTTAGAGCTTTTTCTCTTATCACTTCTGAGGCTAATTGCCTACCTGTTTGATCTGTATATTCATCTATGTCATAATATGCTGGACCTGGTTTTAGCAATTTTTCTATTTCTGTTAAAACCGCTTCTATTTTATCCTGTTTTAGTGCAGATATAGGTACTACTGCTTGGAAATTATACTCTTTTGAGTATAATTCTATTAGCTTTAGTAATTTTTCTCTTTTTACTAAATCTATTTTATTAATTACTAATATTGTTTTTTTGTTAGCCTCTTTTATTTTGTCTAAAATTATTCTGTCCCCTCGCCCTATATCTTCACTTGTTGCTTCTATTAGAAATAACAATACATCCACATCTGATACACTTTCAAATGCTGTTTCTATCATTGCATTTCCTAATTTTGTTTTTGGCTTATGAATTCCTGGTGTGTCTATAAATATTATTTGAGAATTTTCTCTATTTACTATTGCTCTTATAGCTGTTCTTGTTGTCTGTGGCTTATTAGTCATTATTGCCACTTTTTCTCCAACTAAGGCATTTAGCAAAGTTGACTTTCCTACATTAGTTCTTCCTATAATTGAAACAAATCCTGATTTGTATTCTGCCATTATTATATCCTCTTTCATCGTATTTTTTTGTAAAATCTTGTAATTGTTTTCTAATTTTTTAAAATATTTTTTATTTCCTCAAATCTTTTTACTTTTTGTGTGGTAGTTTTTATCATTGGCTCGTCTGTCACTATTAGTTCTCTAATATATTTATATGGTGGCATTGTTTTGTTAATCTTTTTAATATCTGTCCATATTATATCTTTTAGTTCTTCTAGTGTTTTATCTGGATATGCTTCTTTTACATATTCTTTATTATATACTATTTTTACAGCTAAATCTAAATCGTCATCCTTAGTAGGAATTCCAAACACCATGTTTTCCTCTACATAAGGAAGTTTTGCAATAAGTGTCTCTAATTCTTCTGGATATATGTTTTTTCCATTTTTCATTACTATTACATTTTTCATGCGCCCTGTAATAAATAAATACCCCTCTTTATCCACATATCCTAAATCTCCAGTATGAAACCAACCATCAACTAATACTTCTTTTGTTGCTTCTTCATTATTGTAGTATCCAAGCATTACATTTGGTCCTTTTGCAACTATTTCTCCTATTCCTAATTCATTTGGATTATCTATTCTTATTTCTATATCTTTTAGTGGTATTCCTACTGATCCATATTTTTTGCATTTATCATTTTCCGCTACTAATACTGGTGATGTTTCTGTTAAACCATATCCTTGTATTGTTCTTATTCCAAAAGAATCAAAATCCATTGCCACGGCTTTATCTATAGCAGCTGCTCCACTTACTACCATTCTTATGTTTCCACCTAGCTGATTTATTATATCTTTAAATATTTTTCTTCTTATATCTATTCCGAATTTTAATAGTAGTCCGCTTATGAATTTTCCAAATTTCACCTTTTTTTGTTTACCCTGTTTTTCTATTTCCTTCATTATTTTTTTATGCATTGACTCTAATAATAGTGGAACTCCAACAAATACACTAACTTTATATTCTTGTAAGTTTTTTTGTACATATCTTAATCCATCGCAAAATACATTTGTCACACCATTACATAAGAATAATAATAGTCCTGTACATCCAAATGTATGGTGTAATGGTAGGAATGATATATTTACATCTGTATCATATATTTTTATGCATGAATTCATTGAATTAATGTTTGAAGCAATGTTTTTGTGTGATAACATTACTGCTTTTGCTGCAGAGGTTGTCCCAGAAGTAAATAGCATAATACTCATTTTTTCATTATCAATTTCAGCATTTATATATTCTTGATGTCCTTCTTTTACTAATTTTCTTCCTAATTCTATTAACTTACTTAGTGAAAGAAAATCTCCATCTTCTGCTTCATCCATCGAAATAAATTGTGAAACTTGACTATTGCTTTTTTTCTTTATGCTTAATATAGTTTCTTCATATTCTTTAGAAAATATAATTGCATCAGCAGAACTTCTTTCCAACAAATTTTCTAGTTCTCCATGTGGTAAAGATTTATCTAGTGGCACAATGACACCAACTCCATTAACAACAGCTAAATAAGATATTGCCCATTCGTATCTGTTTGGTGAAATTAGTGCGATTCTTTTATTTTTTAAGCCTAAATGTATTAAGGCTGTTCCTAAGCAGTTTATGTTTTCTTGCATTTCTTTATATGTTATATTTTTATATGTTATCTCTCCGTCTTTATTGTTTTTTATAATAAATGCATTATGAGCAGGATATTTTTCCACTGCATTTTCTATCCCCTCCCTAATGTTATTAATTTGCTTCGTTTTATATAATACAATACTTTTCATAAAGTTCTCCCTTCTTTAATTAAGGTTAAATTTTTTTATCACATTTTTATTATAGCACAAATTTCTGGATTTTACTCTATTATACTGTATGGTCAAATTTAGTTAAAAATTTGAAATTAAAGTTTCTAGTCCAATGTTTATATCTATTAGCCCAACTTTAGATTTTCTATCTAGTTCTATCATATCTTGCAGTCTTTCTTTTAATTCTTTCTCAGTAAAATATTTTGACTGCATTTCATATTTTGAGGTTAAGAATAATTGGTTTGGCTTTAAATTTAACTCTTGTGCCAAATTTCTATTTTGATTTTTTGCAAGCTTAGTTATATATAGCTTTTTAAAATGGTTGTATAAAGTGATTAGTATTTTTTGTGCCGGTTCTTTTGAATATATCAAATTATTCAAAATGTCCAATGAACTTTTTATCTCTTTTTTCCCTAAATTATCTGTTAGGTCAAATATTACACTTTCTATCTGCTTTACTGATAATAAGTCTATTGTTTCTTTAGTTATTGTACCATTTTGTCCAACATATTCTATTTGTTTTCTAATTTCATTAATTAAATTTTGTAAATCTGTTCCGCAACTTTCTACTAGATATTTCAGTGTTATTTCATTTACATTAACTTTATATGCATTACATATTGATTTAAGCCTTGCTATTATTTGATTTGGCTTTTGTTTTTCAAAATTACAAATTACCGCTTCTTTTATTGTTTCTAATGTGTTTAGCATTTTTGCCTTGTCCACACTTTGCTCCACAAAAACTAATACAGCAGTTTCTTTTATAGTTTCAAAGTTATTTTTAATATATTCTGCTATACTGTCTCTTATTTCTACAAACTTTGCACCTTTTCTTTTTACCTCTCTTTTGAATAATTCTGTGTTTCTTATTACAATTAGTTTTTTCTCATATCCAAATGCTGGTGTTTCTATGTTAGATATTAGGCTATCTATGTTTGTTTCGTCAATTTGAATATAATTAATACCTTTTACTAATTCTCCAAAATTGGTTTTTATTTTTTTTAGTATGTTTTCTAGTAAAAATGTTTCTTCTCCATATAATAAATATATGCTTTCTAAGTTTTTATCTGTTTTTATTTTCTTTTCTAGCATTTCTGCTGAAATATTCATATTCTATTCTCCTATTATTATATTGCTTTATAGTTTATCACAGTAATTTTTTTTTTACAATATAAAATTATTTTTTAGTCATTTCTATTATTCTGTATGCCTGACTTGATATTTTATATTCTCTATTTTCCTTCAATATTAGTACCCATAGGTATACTATAATGAATAGAATTGCTACATTTTGATAGTAGTATATTGCTATACTAGATATAGCAGTTATTAGTATTACTACTAAATTAGATATAACATGCATAATCTCATTTGATTTTTTTCTTCCATAATTAATTTTTAATACATCTTTTAAAATTCTTCCACCATCTAATGGATATACTGGTAGCATATTAAATATAGCAATTAATAAGTTGCAATAAATTATATTACTAACATTTACATTATTTATACAATATAATATAACTGCTATTATTAAATTAGTTAATGGTCCAGCTATTGCTATTATTATCTTTTTTATAGATATTGAATAATCTTCTAATTCTGCCTTAAATTCTATGCATAATCCTAATGGCATTATTTTTAATGTCTTTGGTTTTAACCCTAATAGCATTCCACAAACCAGATGCGCCAATTCATGTATTAATGCAAATGCCATAAACATTGTATATATTTCAATTTGTCTTGTAAAATAAAATATTAAAGCAAATGCAAATATTTGTATGTTTACTTTCACACTCAATTTTATTCACTTCTTTCTATTAGAACTCCAGTACATTTCTTGGATTTATATATCTTCCAGCTCTTATAACCTCAAAATGCAAATGTGGTCCTGTTGAATTTCCTGTTGTTCCCACTTCTGCTATTGCCTGACCTTGATTTATATGTTCACCCACATTTACATATAATTTGCTACAATGTGCATATAATGTGCTCACATCTCCATTGGTTATTTTTATATGCTGACCATATTCTCCTATTGTGGAAGATACCTCTACTGTTCCTTCCATAGCTGCAACAATAACTGTTCCGGTATTTGCTGCAACATCTATTCCTGTATGATTTGAACTTACTATGGCAGATGTAGATTCTCTTTTTCCAAATTCGGATGTTACTCTGCCACTAATTGGTTTAACCCATGATAATGTCTGTAAATATTCTATATCCATTTGCTCTTGACTTTTAGGCTCTTCTAATACAACATCTTCAAAACCTGCTCCACCAATTGCGTTTGCTTCTTGATTTTCTGTACTATCTTGAGATTCAGTATTATTTTGAGTTTCAGAATTATCTACGTTTTGACTTTCTTCTGATGTATCATTTGTATTTTCTACTTGTTCTTGTTGTTCATTTTCTGGTTCACTTTGATCTTCTTGCTTAGTTTCATTTTGTTCTTCTGCTGAAACTTGCATAAATCCTTTTACTTGCTGATATGTCTGTGGAATATTAATATCATATGATAATATCTCCTTCGTCTTATTTATAACTTGCTCCGAAAATAAATAATTGCCATTTTGAATCAAATAAAAAATAAAATATATCACTAAACATATACAAATTTGCAAAATTAGCTTTTTATATAATCCATAATCTTTCTGGTCATTTACATTTACTCTTGCTACATTGTTTCTGCTTGTCTGATTTTTTCTCCTATAGTAAATCTCCTCAGCTCGTCTTATTTTTTCTTCTGCACTTACAGTTCTGTCCAATACAAAACACCCCTCTATCACAATTTTACATTTGTAAAATATATGTGATAAAAAGGGGTTTTATTCTTATTCTTAAATAATATTAATCAAAATTCCCAAAATGCTCATAACAGTCCAAAACAAGCAGATTTTTTTTAATCTATTGTACTTTTTTTGTAATTGAATATTTTTATTTTCAATATTTTTTGGCTTTTCAATGTTAGAAATATAATTACTAACTAAATTTTCCGCTTCTTTTACAATATAGTTTCCATTTTTCTCTTTAGTTTTACCTTTATTATTTATATCTTTATCCACAAATTCATAATTTTTTATATTTATATTTGATTTTAGAACAACGATAGCTTCCTCCACAATATTAGAAGGCAAATCCTTTAATACTATCATTTTTTTCATGTTACTTGTATTCATATGTACCTCCCACAAAATTGTTATATATACATTTTTACCATATTTTGTGGTTTTATACATATTATTTATATTTTATTACCTCATAAATTCCTTTTGAAGTAATGTTAGCTAAATTCATTACTATATTAAGAGATGTGTTTTGCAATTCATAAAAATTTTGCTTTGATACTTTATGATTTTTAGCAACTACTCCCTTAATGCTCATATTTCCTATTCGAACTATACTTTTTCCTGTTCCTATTGCCAATTTCATTTCCTTGTTAGCAATAAATATTTTGCCTATATCTTCTTCTTTTGATAAAGCGGAATCTATTGCTATAACACATGGATTCTTGTAGGTTTCTTTTATTTTTTGTACTGTAAATAATAAATTACTTGCATTAATTGGCTTTTCTAAAGTGCCTAATATATGTATATTGTTATAATAATTTTGCAATAGTTCTTCTAAATTTCTACCCACTAATGGTCCAAATGCATCTCCTGTAACTTTATCCGAACCCACACACAGAAATATATAATCTGAAAATGGAATATCACTTTTTAAATTATACATTTTGTTTGTAAAATCTAACACAAATTCTTCACTACTAATCATATACTCAACACCTTTTTTAGTTCATTGTATGATTCTTTTTATTTTTATATGACTAAGTTACATTTTTTATTGGTGCTATAATGATATTTACATTATCGTTTTTCGCATATTTTTTTATTATATCTTCTGAAAATCCAGCCACCTCATTTGAAATTACAATTGTTCGATATTGTTTATCAACTAATTCTGCTATTTTACTATCTGTTTCTTCTAGATTTTCTATATCAAAAACATCAAATCCAATGTTCTTAAAAAACTTAAAACTTGTTTCATCATTTTTATATTTTAACCAAGATATTTTCATAAACTTTCACCCTTGTTAGTTTTTCCATTTATTATTTTTTTATACAAATAATATTGAGATATTGCCTTTTTTGACTATTTATAGTAAAATTTAAAAATAAAATAATATAAAGATGGAGAAATTATGAAAAAAGTAGTGTTTGGAATTACCAGTTTAACTTTAGGCGGTGCTGAAAGAGTTTTAGTAGATATTGCAAATAGGTTGAGTAGCAAATATGAAATTACAATATTTACAATTTACGCTAATGGTGAATTAGAGCATCAATTGAATTCAAATATAAAGTTAGTTAGTATTTATAATACTAGTAGAAAAAGTTTGAACTCAATTCAAAAAGCATTAATATCTTTCAAACTTTTTTTCAATAAACACAGCATATATGGTAAGTATTTAAAGGACAAATTTGATACAGAAATTGCTTTTTTAGAAGGTCCTATTACAAGGCTATTTAGTGTAAAAAATGAAAAAGTTTGTAAGATTGCATGGGTTCATAATGATATCAGTCAAGTATTTGGAACTAATTTTAAAGCAAAGTTAAAAAGAATATTAGATGGGAAAGTTTATACTAAATATAAAAAAATCGTATTAGTAAGTAATGAAAATTTGGAAAATTTTAAGTCTGCTTACCCATTTATTAACTCTAATAATTTGCAAGTAATATATAATTATATAAATCCACAAATTGTAAAAGAAAAATCGAATTACCCAATCGATAGTTGTTTTGATAATAATACTTTTAATATTATAACTGTTGCAAGATTAGTGCCTCAAAAGGCACTTGATAGATTAATTCGCATTCACAGCAAATTGATAGAAGATGGTGTTTTGCATAATATTTATGTAATTGGTGAAGGTCCTGAAGAAAGCAAGTTAGAGTGTTTAATTAAGGATTTGCATGTAGAAAATAGCTTTTCTCTTTTAGGTAAAATCGAAAACCCTTATCCCTATATTAAGCAAAGTGATGCTTTAGCGTTGCTTTCATATTTTGAAGGTTATGGTATGGTAATAGAAGAAGCTAAAATATTAGGTAAGTATATAATTGTTACAGATACAGCTGCTAGAGAAGCTATTTTTGAGTATCCAAATAGTAAAATTGTTGATAATACCGAAACTGCTATTTATGAAGGCTTGAAAGAACTAATTAATAACGGAAAAATGAAAGATGTTAATTTGAATTATAATAATGAACAATATATAGAAAAAATTATAAATTTAATAGAAGGAGAAATAGTTTAGAATGAAGATATCAGTATTAACTCCAACATATAACAGAGCTCATTTATTAGAAAGGTTATATAACAGTTTACTTGCTAATCGTAGCGAAACTGTACAAATTGAATGGCTTGTAATGGATGATGCATCTACAGATAATACCGCAAGTTTAATAAGGCAGTATCAAAGAGAGAATAAGATTGAAATTGGATATTATTTTCAAGAGCATAAGCAGAAAATGACTGCACTAAATTCTTTAGTAAAATATGCTACTGGTGATTTAATTATTGAGTGTGATTCTGATGATTATTTTACTGATACTGCTTTTAAAATTATTGAAAATAGTTTTTATAAAATGGATGAAAATACATATGCTTTATGCTTTTTGAAGTATGATCAGAATAACAATAATATTGGTCAATTATTTAAAAATGAAGAAACTACTATGTTCGATTTGTATTTTAAAGAAGGAGAAGATGGCGAAAAGGCATTAGTTTTTAAGACTAGTATTAGGAAGAGATATAAGCATGAACTTGAACATAATGAGCTTTTTGTAACTGAAGCTAGAATGTATCATAAAATGGACTTAAATTATAAAATAAAGTGTATAAATGAACCAATTATGATATGTGAGTATCAAGAAAATGGCTATACTAATAATATAAATAAGATTTTTAAGGAAAATCCTTATGGCTATTTAGAATATTTTAAGGAAATTTTTGAACATGATTTTAAGAATGTTAAGTGGAATAAGAGATTATATGCCATTAAGCATTACATCTTATTTTCTGTTTTAACGAATAATAAAGAAATTTTAAAATATGTAAAAGGATTAGCAAATAAATTCTTAACTATTTTGCTCTATATACCCGGAAAAATATTAACTAAGAATAAATTTTAAAAAATTATTCCATTAGTAGTATATTATGTGATATAATATTTCATATGAAAAATGATAAGTTTAGTTATGCATTAGTGAGGAGAAGGAAAAATGCAAGAAAATGAATATAGTATAATTGTAGATAATGTTTATAAAACATTTAATGTATACTTGGATAAGGCAAACACTATAAAGGAAAAATTGATGTTTTTTAAAAGAAATAAAAAAGAGAAAAGAGAAGTTTTGAAAGGAATTAATTTGAAAATTAAAAAAGGCGAAGTTGTTGCTTTAATTGGAATTAACGGAAGTGGAAAGTCTACTCTTTTAAAGCTTATGACTAAAATTATTTACCCTAATAAAGGTAGAATTATTACTGAAGGTAAATTAACTTCTTTGCTTGAACTTGGTGCTGGATTTCATCCAGATTTTTCTGGTAGAGAAAATATTTATTTTAATGCTTCAATTTTCGGTTTGACTAAAAAAGAAATTGATAATAGATTAAATGATATTATAGAGTTTTCTGAGTTGCGAGAATATATTGATAATCCTGTAAGGACTTACTCTTCTGGAATGTTTATGAGACTAGCATTTTCTGTAGCAATTAATGTAAATGCAGATATTTTATTGATAGACGAGATATTATCTGTAGGTGATCAGCATTTTCAAGAAAAGTGTTTTGCAAAGATGCAGGAATTAAAACAACAAGGTAAAACAATGATTTTTGTTACACATAGCATGGATTCTGTAAGGCAACTTTGTGATAGAACTGTATGGCTACATCAAGGTGTTATTAGACGCGATGGACCTACTAACGAAGTAGTAGATGAATATATAAAGGAAACAACATAAATATATAGCATTTAAGTTATGAAAGGAGCTATTTGAAGAGTAATATGAATATCTTTAAAAACATATATAAATATAGAGAACTGTTAAAAACTAGTGTAAAAAAAGAAATAAGAGGTAAATACAAGCACTCATTTTTAGGCGTATTATGGTCATTTTTAAATCCGCTATTGCAATTGTTAGTATATGCATTTGTTTTTGGAACTATTTTAAAAAATCCGCAAGAAAATTATGTTGTATTTCTATGCTGTGGACTAATTCCTTGGACATTCTTTAGTGCAGCTTTATCAAGGGCATCTTTTACTATGGTGGAAAATGGAAACATTATAAAGAAAGTGTATTTTCCAAGAGAAATTTTGCCAATTTCTATTGTAACAAGTGAAGCTTTTAATTTTATTATTTCTACTATTATTATTATTGCTTTTGTGTTTATTTATGGACTTGGAATTACAAAATATATATTGTTTTACCCATTTGTGTTTATAGTACAGTATATTTTCTCGATTGGTCTTTCTTTTATTGTATCGAGTGTAACTGTTTATGTGAGGGATTTGCAACATTTAATAGGTGTAGCTTTGCAATTGCTATTTTATGCAACTCCAATTGTATATTCAACTCAAACTATACCAGAACAATATAGATGGATTTTGAATATTAATCCTATGTCATATATTATAAATGGATATCGTGATATATTTTATTATCAAACTATGCCAGATTTAAAAGGATTGTTTATATTACTTATTGCTATGATAGCTTTTTGTGCAGTGGGATATTTAATATTCCAAAAGTTACAAAAGGGATTTGCAGAAGAATTATAATAAGAATAACAAAAAAGCAAATATTCTACCAAAATGTAGATATTTGCTTTTTTGTTATTCGTGATATTCATAACTTCCGCACATAGATTCATCTGTATTTTCTGTAACACAATTTGTTTTTGGTGTTACTATTATTTCTTTTAAACCACATATTTTGTCTTGTTTATTGTATTTGCAACTTGTTACTGTGCAATTTATTTTTTGTTCCATACTAAAACCTCCTTTTATGTTTTTATTATAGTAATAGTATGGATTTTTTTAGAGTTTCTATTCCCCATTTTTTGTAAAACTTAAATACCAACTCATTCCGTTTCTATTTTTTTGAATTTGTTCATTTCTTTCTTGTAATTCGTCAAAAGTTCTTGGTGATGGAATTATAATTGGCTCTCGTGGAACCCAATTTGCAGGCGTAGATGCATTATTCGTTTCAGAGGTTTGTAGTGCTTCCACTATTCTTATAATTTCTGGTATACATCTTCCAATGTTCATAGGATATACTAAAATTGCTCTAATTGTTCCTTTGTCGTCAATAATAAATACATTTCTAACTGTTTCTGTGTTGCTAATGTCATTGGAAATCATTCCATATTTTCTAGCTATAGTGCCATTTCTGTCTGCTATTATTGGAAATGGTATTTTTATTCCTGTTTTATAATAAATGTCGTATAGCCATGCAAGATGTGAAGCATTGCTGTCAACGCTTAATCCCAATAAACAGCAATTTTTTTCTTTAAAATATGTATATGTACGCGCGAAAGCTATTATTTCAGTTGTGCATACTGGGGTAAAGTCGCCCGGATGCGAAAAGAATACTAGCCATTTTCCCTTGTAATCGTTTATTGAAACTGGTCCCATTGTGGAATTAGCTTCGAATTCTGGAGCAAACATTCCGATTTTAACATTGCCGTTCATCATTACTTCATAGTCCATAGAAAAACTCCTTTCAAATTTTATATAGTATTATATAATATATGAAAAGAGTTGCTATTTTGTTAATTTTTGTATTTCTTTTAAATTTTATTTATATACTCTTCTACAAGTTTTATTAATTCTTCTGCTGTTTCTATTTGAATTTTTGTTACCTCACCTGTTGGCTCAAATTCATCATCATAGTCACTATCTTCTCTAATTTCTTTTGCTAGGCTTATTTTTTTACTCATTATTTTAGGGAATTTTTCTGTTTTTATATAATGTTGATTAAAGTATGCAATAACATCTTTATGCTTTTTAAAATCTACTCTTTCTAAGGCAAGTACCGCTCTAATCGCATGAAATATGGAATAATATGCTCTATTATTTGCATTCAGATATCTTTTATCTTTATAACTATATTTTGCATCTGATAAATCTTCTTTTGCTCTTTCTAATCTATATCTGGCAAATGCATATACATTTACTTCATCTCCCATATAATACAACTCCTTCCTTTTGTACATTCATATAAAATGGTATTACTTCTATTCTTTTATTATATTTATCTATATTTTTTATTAAAGGTGATAAATCAATCTCAAAATTATTGTTATATTCTATTTCCCATGCATAATCCGATATTTTTGTTTTATATTCTTCTAATTCATCATCTGCTAAATCTGTTAAAATCATAATATCTATGTCAGAACTTTCATTAAAATCTCCTCTTGCATAAGAGCCATAAAGAATTATTTTTTTTACTCTATCTCCTAAAATTTTATTTACTCCTTCTATAAATTTATTTATAATCTTAGTTGTGCTTTCAGGTATTTCTTTCATATTCTTTTACCTTTCTTATTTATTTTATACGCAAATTATATCATATATTTATTTTTTTGTGAAGATTGCTAATTATTTTTCAGGATAAAAAATAAAATACGGGACAAAAAACGTTATTTATAGGATTTATACTGATCCAATTGAAAATTTGCATTTTTATGTAAATTGTGGTATAATTCATCTGATTGCTAAAGGCAATTTTATACAATAATTTTTATTCAAATTGAAAGGAGAAATTGAAAATGTCTGATAAAGAACGGATTTATGAAACTTTAAAAGACAAGAACTTTGGGTATGAAAAAAAAGATTCACTTGAAGTTCTTGAAAAAGCAAGTAATCTCGAAGATGTCATCATTAAAGTAGAACGAAATTGTAATGTTGATCAGTTACTTTTTCGTTACGACTCCAGCAAACATTGTTTTTATCGTGTTACTCTTACTCAACAAGATGAAGATTTGCTAAGTAAAGAACGTTTTTACAGTGTTCATCCTGAATGTAATAAAAGGAAGTGTTTGAGCAGAGAAATCATGTTGGATGATTTCATTAATCTACTAGACTTCGTGTTCGGGCCTCTTGCCATATATGAGGTTTAAAATCTAAGTTCTAACATTTTCAAAGCCAGCGCATTTTTGTGCTGGCTTAGTTTCTTTAACTATTTTATAATTTTAAAAAATTAGGTAATTATATAGCCATTTATATTGCCTATCAATGTTTTCATTTATAACTTTATATCTAATAGTATACAAGTAGGTGATTTGACAAACCCACACAAAAAACATTTGACAAATTTAATGAATAATATTGACAAATTTGCGATATACTATTATAATATTTAATGTTCACTTAATAAATGGCGAAGTAGCTCAGTTGGCTAGAGCACTTGGTTCATACCCAAGGTGTCGAGAGTTCGAATCTCCCCTTCGCTACCAACGAAATAATCGCTGTAAATAGCTTGTATCTAAGGATACAAGCTATTTTATTGTTATTCACTTGTATGTTTTTTGTTTAGTTGATAGATTATTCCAAGGATTTATCTTTCCTTTTCATTTTGTATAGTAGTATCATTTATATGATTAATATTTACAAATATATTTAATATATGCTATTATATATTAAAAAGGGGGAATACTTATGAAAAAATATGTAAAGTATATTGTAATTCCATTAATTATTATATTAGCAATTTGTTTAATTTGGCTTTTAAGAAACTTTTTTATTTTAAAAGGGCTTGATAAAAAAATCAATGAAGCAAATTACTATATGAAAGTTACATCTTATAATGGTAGTAGCATATCTTCAGTAGAAACATATGTAAAAGGTACAAAATCTATTATAAAATCAGCGGATAATATTATCATATATGAAGATAACCAGAACAAAAAAATGATTTATAATGTTAATGGAACTAACCAAGTTATTACATCTGCGGACAAAATACCTAATATAACGATTTCGCCATCTAGTAAAATATTGGCAAATCCAAATTTGGGAACAGCAATATCAGTTAAAATTTCAAGTGAAAGATGTAATGGTAAAGACTGCTATGTAATTGATAACTATAAAGGTGTTAGAGTTTGGATAGAGAAAGAAACTGGACTAATGGTTAGAGCAATGAATGGAATTTCACATAATAATAATAATCAAGAATTCAACACTGTTACAGATTATACATATTCTTTTGGTACTGTGACAGATTCTGATGTTTCAGATCCAGAAAATTAATTATATCTATATTCAGCAAATAGCTTGTATACTTAGATACAAGCACTAGCTGCACCAGATTTAACAGATTTTAAAAATAGATTATTATAATTATTAATTAAGGGGCTTTTTTAGTCCCATTTTTCTTTGCAAAGCAAAGTGGTTCTTTTTTGTGGCATTTGTCCATTTGTGCTCTTCTAAATTTAGAGAAGCGTCCCAAAATGGACAAAATGTCCAAAAAAGAACCGTCCCCATTTGGACACCTCCCTAATTGTCCCATTTTGGTACATATTCTTCTTCGTGTTCTCCCAATTCTTGAATATAGCCATTTTCTAAGTCTAAACAATATAAATAATCTTCTACCTCTTTATATTCTTTTTGCGTTATTTTTCTGTTTATGGCTTCTAATTCTTTTGCTTTATAGGTAGGAAAATATTGTGCCATTATACTAACACATATGCCTTTTGGCATATTCTCTTTTATCCATTTTAAAATATGTTTAGTATTTAGTATGTGGTTTGGTAATATTAAATGGCGTATTATTATTCCTTTCTTTATTAGTCCATTTTCGTCAAATTCTGTGCTTCCTACTTGCTTGTACATTTCTTGTATTGCCTGTGTTGCTATATTAAAATAATTATTTACATTAGAATATTGTTTTGCCAAACTATCACTATAATATTTCAAATCCGGTAAATATACATCTATATACCCTTCTAAACGCTTTATCGTCTCAATATTTTCGTAACTATTTGTGTTATATATAATTGGTAACTTTAGTCCGTTTCTTTTTGCAATATCAATGGCCTCTATTATTTCATTTACATATGAGGTTGGAGTTACCAAATTAATGTTATGAGCTCCTTTTTCTTGTTGCTTTATAAATAGGTCTGCTAATTCTGTTACTGTTATTTCTTTTCCTTTTCCTAACTGACTAATTTCATAGTTTTGACAATATACACAATTCAAATTACAATTCGAGAAAAAAATTGTACCAGAACCATTTTTTCCACTTATGCATGGTTCCTCGTAAAAATGTAATGCAGCTAAGGCAACTTTTAGCTTATCATTACATTTACATCTACCCATTTGTCCACTTTTTCTATCTACTTTGCAATAGTGTGGACAAATATTACAACTTTTCAATTATACTTCCCTCTTTTGTGTCTTTAATTGTATATCCTGCTTGTATAATCTCTTCTCTTATTTTATCTGCTAATTGCCAATTTTTTTCTTGTTTTGCAGTTTGCCTTTGATTTGCTAATATTTTGATGTTTTCTGGAACTTCTACTTCATTTTCCTTTATTTCTTCTTCTATTTTTAATCCCATAACACTATCAAATTTTAGTAATAACTCTGCTAATTGCTTTGACTTTTTAGGATACCTTGCAACTTCCCATACTGTGCTCATTGCTAATGGCATGTTTAAATCGTCATTAATTGCTTCATGAAATCTTTCTTCTAATTGATTTATTTCTTCTTGTGATAATACATCTTCTCCATTTAGATGCTTTTGATATGCTTCTTTTAATTTTATTAATGCTTTATTAGAAGACTCTATATTTTCCCAAGTGAAATTTAATTTATTTCTGTAATGAGCAGAATATGAAAATAGTTTGTACGCTAATGGGTTATATCCTTTATCTATTATGTCTTTTAATAGATATACATTCCCCAAACTTTTCGACATCTTACCACCATTAATTAGTAAATACTCTCCATGCATCCAAAATCTTGCTGGATTTTTACCTGTTAGCCCTTTACTTTGTGCAATTTCATTTTCATGATGCGTTGGAATTAAGTCGATTCCACCTGTATGTATATCAAATACCTCTCCTAAATATTTTCTACTCATTGCAGAGCATTCTATGTGCCATCCTGGGTAGCATTTTCCCCATTTGCTATCCCACTTCATAATATGATTTTCTGGTGCTTTTATCCATACTGCAAAATCATATGGATTCTTCTTTTCATTATCTACTTCAACTCTTGCACCAGCTTTTTGATCACGCAAATTAATACCAGATAACACACCATATTCGTCTAATTTATCCACATCAAAATAAATAGCTGTTGATGTTTCATATGCATAGCCTCTTTCTACTAGTCCTTCCACAAATTCCATCATTTCTTTTATATGGTCTGTTGCTTTACAAATAATTTCTGGTGTTTCTATGTTTAGTAGTTCTAAATCATTAAAAAATCTTTTTGTGTAAAATTCTGCAATTTCAAGTGGTTGTTTTCCTTCCTCCCTTGCAGACTTTTCCATTTTATCTTCTCCCTCATCTCCGTCAGAAACTAAATGTCCTACATCTGTTATATTCATTGCATGTTTTAGTGTATATCCATTATATCTTAATACACGCCTTAAAACATCTTGAAATATATTTGTTCTCATATTACCTATAGTTGCATCTTTATACACAGTTGGTCCACATGAGTACATTCTAACTTCATTACCTTTCAATGGCTTAAATGTTTCTTTACTTTTTGTTAATGTATTATAAAATTTTAATTCCAATAAAATTCAGCCTCCTTTATATTAATATATTAGAAGTTAAGGAATTTATTTCCTAACTTCTAATATATAATCTTGTATTATTGTTTAGTTGTATTAGTATTTGTTGTGTTTGTAGTATTAGTTGTATTGGTACTTGTAGTATTGCCTGTTCCTACTGTATTTGTAGTATTAGTTGTATTAGTGCTATTTGTATTGCTGTTATCATTATCCTTAACTATTTTTACAGTTCTTTTCTTGGTTGATTTATTTCCTGCACTATCTGTTACTGTATATGTTATTACATATGTTCCTGTTTTTGTTGTATCTATTTCATCAACTTTTTTATTGTTTTGTGTTATTTCTATCACAATTTTAGATGTTAAGTCACCATCTATGTTATCTTGTGCAGTAGCTTTTTCTGTATATTTTTCTTTTAATTTTAATGTAATAGTATCACTGCCATTTAAGTTTATTACTGGTGCAACTTTGTCTGCCTCTTTGCTATGAACATCACAAGTCTCTGTTGGTGCCATATATTGTGCATCTGCTCCTGCCTGCCAGTTTGTGTCTGTATCACTATTTGGTCTAGTTATAAATACTCTTTCTTCTGTATCTGTACAAAACTCATTTGCTAATTTATTTGTTTCTTTACATACTTTTACTTTTACATGTGTTTCACAAGTTTTAGTTGGCACAGTTCCTTTTACAAATATTTCAGTATATGCTCTTGAACCTCTTGGATCAGCTTTACAAGTATCTGTTGCAAGTAGTCCTGAATCCTTACAAACTGTAGCACTAACTATTCCACTTGGCTGTGTAAATCCTTTATTTGGTAATCCTTGATGAATATCTGTCATAACTGCTTTCCATGCTTTTTTTGCATCGTTTCTGTGTGCACTTGGTATTGTTTCTTTTTTATCAAATCCTACCCAGCTTACACATGTATAATATCCTGTAAATCCACAGAACCATTTATCCATGTTGTCATCTGTTGTTCCAGTTTTTCCTCTTACTTCTTGACCAGATATTTTACAATCTGTTGCAGTTCCTCCTGATGTGTAAACTGGCTCTTTTAATATGCTTTGCTCTATATATGCATTTTGCTCTGACATTACACGATTTCTTTCTTGATGTGGCTCATAAATTATTGTTCCTGTTGAGTCTGTTATTCTACTATAAAATGTTGGTTCTATATATTCTCCACCATTTGCTATTACTGAATATGCTGTTGCCATTTCTATAGGTGGTACACTATTTGTAGTTCCTCCTAATACTAATGGTAAGCTAGCTTCTTGATTTTCCATACACTTCAAGCCCATTTTTAGCATAAATTCTATTGATTTTTGTGGTGTTATTTTTTGCATTAGTCTTACTTGTGATACATTTTGTGATGTACAAATCATAGCACGTATATTAGATAATCCAGTATATCCTCCACTTGAATTCTTTGGAGACCAAGATCCTTGTTTGTATGGTAAGTTTTCAAATACTGATGCTGCTGTAATTATTCCATTTTCTAGCCCCGGTGCTATTGTGGCTAGTGGCTTTATTGAAGAACCTGGTTGATTTGTTGAAGGTGTAACTGCTCTATTTAGTCCAAATGCTATTTTATCTCCAAATCCTCCTGCTATGCCTAACACATTTCCATTTGTATAATCCATAACTACCATTGCACCTTGCATTGTTGTTCCAGCAACATTTTTAGAGTTTACAACATATTGTGATTTTTTATATTCTTCTTCTACTCTATTTTGAATTGCTGTATTTTGTGTTAAATTAATACTATATCCGCTACCATATAATTTTGCTTTTGCAGCTTCTTTGCTTAGTCCTGTTTCTTCTACAATTTGATTAATTATTTGGTTGACAGCTGCTTCTGCAAACCATGATAAGTTATTTGTTGTTACTACAACTCCTTCTTGGAATTTTAAGCCTTCGTTTACTTCTTGTATTGCTTGATTATATTCTTCTTCTGTAATTTTATCTCCCAATTGTTTCATTTTGTTTAAAACTGTTTTTGTTCTTTTTGTTATTTCCTCTGTATTTGGATTTTGTTTAAATGGATTATATACACTTGGTGCATGTGTTATTCCTGCTAAAAATGCTGATTCTGCTAAATCCAAATCTTTTGCACTTTTATTAAAATAGAATTTTGCTGCAACTTGTACACCATGTACTTCTTTTCCTCCACCACCTAATGGTATTGTATTAAGATATGTTTCTAGTATTTCATTTTTAGACATAACCTGCTCTACTTTAAATGCTCTTATAATCTCTTTTACTTTTCTTGAGACATCTTTTTCGTCCTCTTTAGTAGCATTTTTTATTAATTGTTGTGTAATTGTACTACCGCCATATGATGTGTCTCCTCTATGGAATATATAATTTAAAGTAGCAGCTGCTGTTCTTTTTATATCCACACCGTGATGCTCATAAAATCTTTCGTCCTCTATTGAAACAAAAGCTTTAGGTATATATGGACTCATTTCGTCCATGCTTACAATTTCTCTATTTTCTGCTCCATTTAATGTTGTAATGATATTTCCATCACTATCATATAAAGTAGAATTGTATGTTTTTATCATTAAATTTTCTTTACTAATTTCTAAGTCATTTCCAAATGAGCCAAAAAGTAACCCTGCTATAACTCCTGCTGCAACAATTATTAGTAGTATAATCATTATTACCATTATTTTTATAAATAACCTTAACTTAGGGTGCTTTTTTTCTTTTTTATTCTTTTTTGGTTTTGCACTTTTTGTAGTTGTTTTTACTTTCTTTGTTTTCTCATTGTCTGCGTTCTTTTTTATTTTTTTATTACTTTCCATTAATATCCTCCTTTTAATAGAAAAGTTTGTATAACGATTATATTACATTTTTATTAAATTTTAAAGTCTTTTAATAAATTTTTAATCATTATTATATTCATATTCTTCTAATACATCTTCCATACATGTTATAAGTTTCGCACCTTGCTTTATTAGGTTATTGGTTCCTCTTGAATTATTAGAAGTTATATTTCCTGGTACTATAAATACATCCTTTCCTTGTTCTAAGGCAAAGTCTACAGTTATTAGTGTACCACTTTTTTCTTTAGCTTCTACAACTATTACTCCATCACTTAGTCCACTAATAATTCTATTTCTCGCAGGAAAGTTCATTTTGCTTGGTCTTGTACCATTTATATATTCAGAAATAATTGCTCCTCCTGTTTCAATAATTTCATTATATATTTTTATATTTTCTTTAGGATATACATAATCCAGCCCATTTCCAAGTACTGCAATGGTTTTGCCTTGTGCTTCCATACATCCTATATGTGAATATGTATCTATTCCTTTTGCCATTCCACTTATTACATTTATATTATGCTTGGCCAAAGAATATCCTATGTTTTTTGCAACATTTTTTCCATAATTACTACATTCCCTGCATCCTATTACTGCTATTGAGAATTCTTTTAAGATTTCTTTATTGCCTTTTACATACAATACCAAAGGTTTATCGTATATATTTTTTAAGTTGTTTGGATATTCTGTATCCTCTATTGTTATTATTGATATTTTTTGTTCTAACATTTTTTCTACTGTTTTATTTATTTCTTCTTTGTAACTATTATCTGTAAGCTTTTTTGCTATTGTTTCTCCTATTCCATATATTTCCATTAAATCTTCTTTTTTAGCATTCCATATTTCCTTTAAAGATTTATATTTTTTTAATAACTCTGTTAATCTCTTTTGACCTATTCCTAAGCTTGAAATCCATACTAGATATTTTTTATTGTTCATTTTTCCTCCTTTAATTAAAATAGGAGCATATAGTTAAATTTCTATATGCTCCCTCATATATTATTTATTATTCAATATTATTTAAGTCTTTTGCAGCTTTTACAACATTATGCATTAACATTGCTACTGTCATAGGACCTACACCACCTGGTACTGGTGTTATGTAAGATGCTTTTTTTGAAACATCTTCAAAATTTACATCCCCAACAAGTTTCCCATCTTCCATTCTATTAATTCCTACATCAATTACAACTGCCCCGTCTTTTACCATATCTGCACTTACAAAGTTAGGTTTACCTACTGCTGCAACCAATATATCTGCCATTTTAGTTGTTTGCTCTATATTTCTTGTTTTAGAATGGCAAATAGTTACTGTTGCATTTTTATTTAATAAACATTGTATTAATGGCTTTCCTACTATATTGCTTCTTCCAATGATAACTGCATGTGCCCCCTCCATTGGAATGTTGTATGCTTCTAACATTCTAATTATTCCATACGGTGTACATGAAACGAAGCAATCTTGATTTAGGCTTAATTTTCCAACATTTATTGGATTAAATCCGTCTACATCTTTTTGTGTTGCTATTTCTTTGAAAGCCATATTAATATCTAAATGTTTAGGTAATGGACTTTGTAGTAATATTCCATGAATTTTGTTATCTGCATTTAATTTGTATATTAATTCTAATAATTTGTCCATAGTTGTATCTGAATTTAGTAAAAATTCTTCATATTCAATGCCAATTTCTTCACATGCTTTTGATTTGTTTTTTACATATACTTTTGAAGCTTTATCGTCCCCAACCATGATAACTGCAAGTTTTGGATTTATGCCTTTTCTTTTTAATTTTTCAACTTCACTTTTTAAGTCCGTTCTAATATTTTGTGCTAATTCTTTACCATTTATAATTTCCATATTTCTTCTCCTCGTATAGTGCTTTTATGCATATTTTATATTATTAATAATTTTTTTTCAATATATTTATTAATAAAACTATAAAAGATTAAATGATATATAGTAAAAATTTACACACTTATCTTGACAAGCTCCATTAAATTTTTATTTTTGGAAATATTTGTTTACAAATATGCTAGTTATTGGCAATACATATTAATTTTAAATCTTCAGAACGCGAGCACCGGGCGGAACCCATTAGCACAGTATGCAATGCCACCATCCCAATCTGAACGCATTACACCTGCATTAGATTCACCAAAGAAACCGTCTCCGCGATACATAAAGGATCTATTAGCACTTCCTACTAGAATCCAATCACCATTCCATGCTATTGCAGATTCTTCATTCGTACTTGTCGGATCTGTTTTCCAGCCTATAAGCGTTCCATTTACTAAGCCTCTATAGCTCCAACTCTCTCCTACTTCATTCATTCCTATTCCTTTTACTTTTTCTAAGTTGTTCCATGTTTCTTCTGTTAAGTCATGTCTTTTCTCTTCATATTTGTACTCGCCTTCCGCATCTTTTTTACTCTCACTCCATAATTCGTCTTGCGTTAATGTTTCTCCTTCTACTTCTATGCTGTTATTCTTCTCTTCTTCGCTTACTTCGTATGCTTCCCAGTATTTTTCATAAATCGGATTTATTGTTGCTTTTCCATTAACTAATGTAAAATATTGTATTTCAGGATTACTACTGCTCTTTCCATTCGTACTTAAAATTGTATTTCCACTGTTACAATATGCTGCTACCCTCTCATCTGCACCGCCACTCAAATCATATATTCCATATACATTTCCTGTTGTACTTGCTAACTGTCCTAACGTTGCATTATAACCATTTGTTTCTGCTGTCCAATCTTCATAGCTTGTTTCACTATCTTTTGCACTTGGTCCTGATCCTGTATAAAAATCATGCCACTTATTTGAACTTCCACTTCCATTTATCATTGGTACACTACCATATTTGCTGTAGCATAGATAAGCTACTGCTCCCCATTCACTATTTCTTATTAAATGGCTATCTACTATGCTGTTCCAGCCATATGCTTCCTTGTTGTCTTTCATACTCATACTTTGATATTGACTTTCTCCTATTGTTATATCTCTCCAACTTACTACATTTGGGAGTATTTTTACATATGTACTCTCGTCTGGTGCTGTTGGTTCTGCTGTTCCTCCTTCTCTATTTCCTACTGCTTTATTATCTTCTGTTGTTCCACTTGCTTCAAATTTAGCTACCCATATTCCTGTTAGCTCTTCATCTCCAAATGTAAATGCTGGATGCACTATCTTTGGTGTTTTGCTTCCTGCTGATATTTTTGTTTCGTCATAATCTCTTGCATATTGTACTCCATCTATTCCTACATTCGTGTTTCCTTTTATAAAAGTTATATCTATTTTCTTTTCTTCTTTTGCATTTGTTTCACTGGGTGTTTCTGTATTTGATGTCTTATATCCATCTACTATACTATATGCATATCTTGGTATCCATACAAAAAATGTTGTTATATCTTTCATTGGTATCTCTGTATCTACTGCTGCTGTTCTTAAACTTGCATTTTCGTCTGATACTGTTACTATATTTGCCCATTGCTTATTTTCACTTGTATAGCTATACCACTTATTTTCTGCATTATCTTTTGGTGCTACTTTCCATGTTTCTGCTGCTTCGTCATAGTATACTGGTATCATTCCTGCTGCTAGTTTTGGTTCATTTACTTTTGCTTCTTCATTATATCCTTCTTCTGATACTAATACTGTACTCATATAATTGTCTAAATTATCTAGTATGTCTATCTCATTTTGTTCTGCTTGTGCATACTTATCCTTTCCTTCTTTTGCTCTTGCTAGTATTCCATTTTCTCCAAAGGTTAAGCTTATTGTTACCCCTGCTAGTATTAGTAACACTATTATTGTTATTACTAATGCTATTAATGTTATACCTTCTTCTTTTCTTCCTTTCATACATACATCTCCTACCTTTTTTCTTATGATTTTTAACACTTTCTTCTTGTGTTCTTTTATCATTTTACAGTAAAGATAATCTGTTGTCAAGTGGTTGCATAATATTTCCTTTGGAAACTTCCGACTATATAGAAACACTACTCCCATATATGTTTTACAAATATAGTATGTCAGAATATTATGTAATATATACATCATTTTTACATATTTTCTCTTGCTATATAAAATTAAATAAAACTTACAGAATAAATTGCTTTTGGATAAAAATTAAAATTGCACAAGTTTCTTAATCAAATAAAAAACTCATGCAATTTTTTGTATGTTATTTGTTAATTAGGCTATAAAATTTATTACATCTCTAATTTAATATAAGGGCTGGACGGAACCCATTACTATTGTACGCATGACCACCATCCGCACTCGAGAACAACACGCCTGCGCCAGCCCCCGAAGTGCAACAGCCACCGCGATGCAAGAACGGAGTGTTAGCGCTTCCTATCATCACATAATCACTATTCCATGCTTTTCCATATGTAGCTTTTGTATCTCCTGTATTTACTTTCCAGCCTATTCCTGTTCCTACTAATCCTTGATAGCTCCAACTTCCTCCTACTTCATTCATTCCTATTCCTTTTACTTTTTCTAATTTGTTCCATGTTTTTTCTGTTAAGTCATGTCTTTTTTTCTCATATTTGTCTTCGCCTTCTTCATCTTTTTTACTTGAACTCCATAATACGTCTTGCGTTAATTGTTCTCCTTCTACTGTTATGCTATTGCCCTTCTCTTCTGTACTTACTTCGTATGCTTCCCAGTAGTCTTTGTATATTTCATTTAACTCATTTAAATTATTAAAATATTCTGTTTCAGAACCATCATGTTCCTCACTCTTTCCAGTTGTATTCAAGTACTTATGTCCATTGTCATAGTATGCTGCTACTCTCTCCCATGCTCCTCCACTCATATCATATATTCCATATACATTTCCGGTTGTGCTTGCTAACTGCCCTAACGCTGTATTGTACCCATTTGTGTCTGCACTCCAATTTTCGTATCTTCCTTCGTCGTCCGTTGCTTTTGGTCCTGCTCCTGTATGGAAATCATATCTATTTGTTCCAGTTTTTGCATTTCCATTTACCTCTGGTACACTTCCAAATGCACTATAGCATAAATATGCTACTGCTCCCCATTCACTATTCTTCATTAAGTGTGTATCTACTGTACTACTCCAGCCATAGTGTGTTGTATCAGCTTTCATTTTCATACTTTGGTATTGGCTCTCTCCTATACTTATATCTCTCCAACTTATTACATTTGGCAATACTTTTACATATGTACTGTCGTCTGCTGCTGTTGGTTCTGCTGTTCCTCCTTCTCTATTTCCTACTGCCTGTCCTTCGCTCGTTGTTCCACTTGCTTCAAACTTGGCTACCCATATTCCTGTTAGTTGTTTTTCTCCAAACTTAAATGCTGGATGTACTATCTTTGGCGTTACATCTCCGTGGTTCTAGCTCACTTGCATCATAATCAGTTTTATATTCTACTCCATCTGTTCCTGTGTTTGTATCTCCTTTTAAGAATGTTATACTTATTTTCTTCTTTCCTGAATTTGTTTGACTTGGTGTTTCTGTATCTGATGTTTTATATCCATCTACTATGCTATATGCATATCTCGGTATCCATACAAAAAATGTTGTTATATCTTCCATTGGTATTGTTGTTCCTACTTCTGCTGTTCTTAAGTTTGCATTTTCGTCTAATACTGTTACTATATTTGCCCATTGTTTCTTTGAATAATCATACCACATATTTCCCTCATTATTCTCTGGTGCCTTTTTCCATACTTTTTCTATATTGTCATAGTATACTGGTATCATTGCTTTACTTTCGTCTAACTTTGGTGCATTTGGTTTGT